>JACKCO010000001.1 GCA_020633995.1 Campylobacterota bacterium
TGCGAAGTTTGCAAACAACATTATGGTTGCACGAACGTGGATTTGATAAAGTTATGAGTCTTAGGGGAGGCATTACAGCCTGGTCCAAAGAGGTAGATATAAGTGTACCTATCTATTGATTTTAGTTCATCAAGTTATACGAAGAGGCCTGTATGAAGTATCTTTCATTATTTTTGTTTTTTATAATGGTTTCTAGTGCATATACTGTTTTGCCTGAAAAATTTGAAGAGGCTCTTATTATGGCCTATCTTAATAATCCTATTCTACAAGGTGAAAGAGAGGCTTTAAAAGCCATTGATGAAAAAGTACCTGAAGCCTTATCTGGTTGGCGACCTAAAATAGGTGTTGAGGGCCAAGTGGGCTACACCCATACAGACCAACGAT
Source organism: Campylobacterota bacterium (assembly GCA_020633995.1). Lineage (NCBI taxonomy): Bacteria > Pseudomonadati > Campylobacterota > Campylobacterota bacterium. Next base: position 385 of record JACKCO010000001.1, read on the forward strand.
ATAGAACAAGCAGAGGGTCAAGTGCCTCAACTTCATCTGGACGTAGCACCTATCATGATTTTTTAAAATCAAGGGAAGCCAATCTTTCTTTTGAACAACCTATATTTCAAGGTGGTAGAACAATTGCGCAAACCAAGAGTGCTCGCGAACAAGTAAAAGCTGGGCAACGCAACATTATTTCTGTCGAACAAAAAGTTCTTTTTGATGCCCTGACTGCTTATATGGATGTGTATAAGGACGCACAGGTTCTTAGTTTGACACAAAAAACAGAGCAGGTTCTTACAAAGCATCTTGAAGCAACCCAAGTTCGTCTTAGTGTAGGAGAGGTAACGCGCACGGACAAGGCACAGGCAGAAGCCCGTCTTGCATCCGCAAAAGCAGATCGTATCAAGGCTCATGGTAATCTTGAAAATTCTAAGCATCAATTTGAACGTATCATGGGGTATGCTCCCGTTGATCTTCTTTCTTACCCTAACGTAACGTTAGACCTTCCAAAATCAAAACAAGAACTTCTTGAGATTACCGAAAAATGTCATCCAAATATTTTAGCAGCAAGATCATCTGAGCGTGCCGCGCGTTACGATATTAAAAGCGTCGAGCGTGAGCTTTTACCGTCACTTAGCATAAAAGGAACGCTTTCTCATTCTGATGATACCTCAAGCAGCAATAGTCGGGTGCGCAATGCGACAATTCTTGCTAATCTGTCAATACCTCTTTATAGCTCGGGAAGTGTTGAGGCACGCTCACGACAGGCTCATCACAAATATCGTCAAAAAGGCCATGA
>JACKCO010000002.1 GCA_020633995.1 Campylobacterota bacterium
AACCGAACAACTGAATTTTCGTCCAATTCACCTTCAGCAAAGATATTTTTAATATGCTCGCTAATAGTCGCCTTTGCCTTACCATAGAGCTCTCCAATCATTGCTTGTGAAAGCCACAAGGTATCTGACTCAAAGCGGCACTCTACGCGAGTTCTACCATCGGCACTGGTAAACAGGACAAATTCACCATGCGGAGCTTGTGGGGTGTTTTTGGTCATTGAGTCAACCTTCTTACGTTACTTATAAGGGGCTATTTTTTATCCATAGCGGTTACAGAGTTAGCGAGCCTTTTTTCTTTGCCAAATGGGGTCGTATAAAAGCGTTGTTCAATGCCATAAAGCAGTAACTTCAACTCATCGTCATTAGATATTTCAAACTTCTGATTTTCTTTATCGAATTTAAGTTTCTGTTCACCGCAGTAACCGTCGATATAATCGAGCATGTTGGCTTTATCATCAGCAGACATAGCATCAAGTGTTGCCATAGCAAGGCCAATACGTTTTCTATTGGGTTTTGAGACGCTATCTACGTTGTAGTCGTTACCGAGCTCTATAAACTGTGCATCTAAAAACTGCTCAACCTCTTCTTTTGTTGCTTCTTTGTATAACTCATCAATGCCTTTAAATATGCTCGATATTGTTGCCAGATTTTTGAATATCAAGGTATCTGCCGCTTTGAAGTACAGAGCATCTGGTAAAGCGTTTATCACTAAACGTGTTTGGCTTTTCTCTATCTCTGCTACTTCACCAAAAACGAGCGTTTTGCGTTTTACAAATAGACTTGGAGTAATTTTTTGAAAATAAAAATCATTACCTTGAACTGCAAATAAGTAGGCAATCTTTGAGAAGTTATCTTTGGTTAAATCATCGTAGTCTTTTGAATCATAGTCTTTTTTTAGTAGCTCAATACAAAACTCTTTTTGACTAAAGCCTTCAATTTTAAACCATGAATCTTCATCAAGGTTATGATCTGGGTTGTAAGGAACACACGCATTTAAGTCGACTGCGACTCCGTCAAAAAGAGATTGATCAGAAACCAATTTAAAAATGCGTTTTTTTGCTCTAGTTTTTATATGTGCCAGTACATGGTCCATCATTATCCTCGCTCGATAAATGTGTAATTATTGATTCGATAAGCCAATGGTATTTGGATGTCATCTGGCTTCTTGTAGCGCTCTCGGCTAATCAGGAAAATGGCCGTTCCGTTTTTGGTTGTAATGTTATAAAACTCATAACCAAATAGTAAAAACAATGGGTTAAAATAGAGTGCTTGCGATAAGAGAGTAAAAACAAACAAAACTCCATAAACAAACCACAAGGTTTCCCAGTTACCAATGCTCAACGCAACAAAAAAGTAACCTAAATAACTTGGCAGGAAGCTGTTATTGGCATGCTCAATACTTGTTATTTCACCCGCTTTAAACTCGTCTCTCCCCAAGTATTTACTCAGCCAAATACTCAATCCAGTCGATAAAACTGGGATAAGAAAATAGAGTAAATATGATACTGCGTTCGGAAGTGCTGCTATCCAATCGAAGCAAGCTAAATCACCAAAGAAATATCCGAGTGAGTACCCTTTTTGTACTGCAAAGATAATCACTAGCAGTGATGTTGCATTGAAAGTAAGTAACACTCGAAACGCAGTATTCATCATTTCGCCTCCACCTGTTCTGTACCTTGCTTCATCATGTCAAAAATTAGTTCAACATAACTTGCCATTACTTGCGGGTCTTTGAGTAGCGTTCGGGCGATATCGCCTTCTTTCAGCAGGGCTTGTACAACGGCTTGCTTCACCGCTTGTGGCAAGTCGCCTTTGAGGGCTATCGACTTGTCGTGCTTTTCTACTTGCTCAACCACAATTGGGTTTTGGGTGACACGCGTAATGGTGCCGTTGGCAAAGTTTCGGCGGCCAGGCTCATCGCCGACATCACCAAACAGTTCGTTTAGGCGGCGAATGATATCGGCAAGAAATGCCTGTTCACGATCGGTAGGGTCGTTGTAATTGGGGCGGATAGGTTCAAGTACCTGATTCACCGCTGTTGGAAGCGGCTCTTTGTCATACTTGATTTTGAATTTCTCTAACACCAGAGCACTGAGGTCGATGTTTTCTGGTGTAACCCCTTTCAATCGACGTGATAGCAAATGAGCAAACGCGGCAAAGTTTTCCAGCTCAGGATCACCAAACTCAATCAATT
>JACKCO010000004.1:300000-541903 GCA_020633995.1 Campylobacterota bacterium
TGGGGTGCCGTTTTCGTAGAAGTAGCCAGTTTCTACAAACCCAGCTTTTTTGAGTGCGTGGTAACTGCGCTTATTCCAGAGTCGTACGTGTGCGGTGTAGGACTTCTCTTTTTTTAGCCTAAAGTAAATGCGTGAGCATAAGTCAATTGCCTCTTGAATACGGCCGCCTCCCCAGTATTGTTCGTTGATCCAGCAACCCATTTGACCAGGGTCATCGTCATTAAGTTCACGAATATTAATTGAGCCAATAATTTTATTGTCTTTGTTGTCAACGATTGCATAAACAATAAGTTCTCCGTTTTTTTGTCGGTTGAGCTGATGTTGAAAATATTCAATAGAGTATGCCAGGTTAATGGTTTCAGGAAACTCAAGACCTTGTCGTACTGTGCGCGAGAACACATTGTGCATATCGATAAAATGTTCTGGTTTAAGATTTTTAAGGCTGATAACAGACCCTTTTACTTCTTCTGGAATTTTTTCAAGAGATGCTTGTGTCTGGTAAAGACCACGGCCCCAATTGTAGATTTTCTTGCTGGCGGGAATTGTTACGATGACTATGCATATTAGTGCAAGTAGTATGATCTTCTGAGTTCTAGAGAGTCGGTGAAAAAAAGATGGTTGCCGCATAGGGTATCCCCCAAGATAGTTGGTTAATTTTGTATTTAAAGAGAATTTATTAACATTAACGAGTATGGTAGCGTTTTTTGAGCAAGGGCGTCAATAGCATTCTCTAATTTAGGGCACTAATAACAGAATGCTTTCCCAAGAGTTTGTTTTAGACATGATTTGGAGAATGCGCAAACATTGATGCATGTTTTTCTTTTCGTATGCACGTTCAAGTGGTAGTTTCTTTTCTTTGTCACGTGTGGTAGTAAGGCTAATAATGTCTCTGGGGTTTATGCAAAACAATTTGCCTTCATTTTCCTCTTTTATTTCGTAGGGGATTGTTTTTTCACGAGGACTGCTGAGCAGGTCTTGCATAAACTGTTCAAAGTTTTCACGTGGGGATTCGTTTCCTGGGCAGTACTGGAGAATTTGTTCCCAGCTGAAGTCGGCGTTAAGCATAGTTTTGACTGCTGAAATGAAAATTCTTAATGTTTTTTCAAAGGCTAGCTCCAGTGGCCACTTGCCATTATCTTGCTGTTGTGAAAAAAACGAGTACAAGTGTTCTTTTGATGGGGTAAAGCTAAGGATTCCTTCATCGCTATCCCCCAATTGACCCTTGTCTGTGTAAGTACATGGGATACGTGATGACCAATATTTAAGCATGAAGCTTTTTAGCATGATGTCATCATCAGTGCGTGACTCCATAGCGTTAAGGTTAGTGTTACAGAGTGTGCACAAAGACAATAAAAAAACTTTTACAAAGCGACTCACAAGCTCCTTTAATTGTTGTTATGTGCTTAGATTTTTTATTATTTTTACAAGTGTAGCTGGTATGGGCAAATAAGTGCAAGAGTTATGCTTTTTGCTGTGCAAGAGCTTGTTTAATAACCTTAAGGTGCTCTGGATCAGTAATATGGTCATAGCCAGCGCCATGTTTATCAACTAAACAGGCAATTTTTTTTAAGGTAACTTCTTTTTCAGTCTCACCGAGCGTTCCAAATTGTCTTAGCGCGGACTCCAGTGGTGTGCCATGGGCTTTACTTTCGCCATGTAGGTAATTGGTGTTGAAGTTTTGAGGATTCTCGGCTTTCATTTTGCTGATGAGACATTCTAGAAGATCTAGCGGAAATTGAGGAGTGAGCATAGCGTAGTGCAACGGATTTGTATTGTTTTGGTCTGAACAGCATGTTGTTATTTGTATGTATTCCTGTATGTAAATCTTTGCAATATCCAGAGCGAGTTGCTGATTTATTGCTGTGGGCGAAAAAGCATTGCTAAGGGTATACAGGAGCTTGCCTGTGCCCGCGTGTATCTCAACAAGTCTTGCATTAATAGCGTTGATCATCCAGTTAGGTTGGGGGTGGGGTAGTTCAGCCCCAAAAAGGGGAGTAAAACTAATAATTACTGCCGTGGCATACCGGTAAATGTTTTTCATATTTTTTTCTTAACCGTGACAAAACTTTTTTTGTCTAAATTTTTTGCAGTATGATATAAGGCATATAATTTTTCAAGAAAAAATTGAAGGGACGAGTATGAAGACTTTTTTATTATGTGTGTGCTTACTGGTGTTCAGTGTGACGCAGGCAGTGTCTGGTGAGCCGGCGCAAGCAATTTGCCACAGCAGGCCTAAGCCCACGTTAAATCAAGCAGTGCTGATCGACTGTGCAACGCTTATGCTTTTGAAAAGTAAGTGGTACCAACAGTTTTTGGATGATACCTACTACTTCTTGTTACACAACTATATTTGGCGGTTTGATGATTGGCAATATTTGCTGCATACAGTTTTTACGCTGTATCTCCAGCAGGGCTGCCAACAGCAAGGGCGATGTGAGCAGAATTTTCCTATGCTGCGCTCACTCATCAGGGGTGAGTGTATGCCCACTAGACTTGATGATATTTCTTTTTTTGACCTTAAAAATGAAGTGTTTGATGTGATTAGTTTTGATGGGAATTGTTTTTTACGATTCTTTGCTGGGAGAATAAGATTTATAGACTATGTGCAATGGTGCGATGACTCCTGGTTGACAGATAAGACAACTAGAGCTTTGCAATCCTATCATTGCCAGATTGCAAAGCTCTAGACTATCTATAAAAATATATTTTTACGATGTTCTCATTCGACCACTACCATCTTTGTAGGTGTGGAAAAAACGGTGGATGCATTTTTTTGCTTTAAGGTCGAAGATGTAGACATAGCCGCCGTTAAGGGTCGAATCGAGATTACGGTAGTGCGATCTGTATTGCAGTACACCGTCAAGAATACAGACAATCTGGTTGTTTTTTAGGTGTATGCCGAGCCTTTCTCCCATTTCCTTGTCATCTTGGCTAAAATTTTCAAGTACTGTTGCCCGATCAAGATACTCATCTATGCCGTCTGGGAAAACATGGCGTATGTGACTCTCTTGACTGTCATCACGGTATTCTCTTCGCAGTGCTGGATCATGAGTTGTTCTGAGTATTTGATCTGCGTGTTTGCGTCCGAGCTTTGTAGTTAACTTGTTGGTTGATTTGTTTAGGTAGAGACTAAAAACTTTATCATCATCTTGAAACTCGACATAATTTTCAACGTTAGGTTGTTGTGCGCAGGATGAGTTGAATAATTGGCGTGTTAAATCAATCAAATGTTGAGCGGTTGGGCATGAGTTACGGGTTCTTTTGTTTAAGCGTTTCTTTTGCTGCGTTTTTTTAATTGTGTTGCCATCAGTGTCTGAGTCTTGCTTAGACGTAACATTTTCTGATGTATCTATTTCTGCCGTTTCTTTTTTTGTACTGTTTTCTGGGGGAGTTGCCTCTTGTTCTGTGGTAGTTTTAGAAAGTTTGCTTGAGTTTGCTTTTTCTAAAATACTTTCAAGACCAGTTGCTTTTACAAAGCTGTCAATAACTTTCTGTATCATGAAGCATGTCATAAATGCTTCAGGCACTGAATTTTTTCCACCAGAATGAGGAACCATGAAGGGGGTAAACTCAAATAATTCTTTGAGCCCAGCTGCAGCTATAGAGGTTGAGTAGGCGTTTTCTAGATTATGTTTGAGCTCTAGTGTTCTTTGAGCTACGGGATTTATGACCACATCTTTTGCTGTTTGAAGTTTGTTGTGCAGATCCTTAAAACTTGAAATTTTTGGATTATTGTTTTTGGCTTGTATTAATTTGCCAAGGAGGTCAATTTTTTGTGGGACTGATGTTGTTTCGAGCATATCACGCTTAACCCCTAGATGGTTCAAAGCCTTATTTATGCTTGGGAGTACTTTTTCCATCCAATCAGAGGAGTTTTTTATGTCTGAGCTGATTGCTTTTACTTTCTCAAAAAATGAATCCATCTCAAGAATGTTTTTGTTGGATACAAGATTAATGAGTGGGAAAACATTGGTTGGTTTGTTATTTGTTAGGGTCTGATAGAGTTTACAATAACTACCTGCTAGTGTACTAAGTCCTGAAAACAACTCAGCTACAATTTTGTTTCGATCTATGGTTGTCCAGACTTCTGCTTGTCGTTTGAGCTCTCGTTTAAAGTTATTTGCAGCAGAGAGTAAGTCTGTTACTGCTTTTTTATATGGTAGATTTGCACAAAGTATTTGAAGGTAGGGTGTAAGGTACTCTAGTCCCATGCATTCATCTTCTGTATTAACACATAAAATGTTTAAGTAGCGCATTTTTAAAATGTCAGTATCTTTTTTAATGTTATTAGCAAGCGATTTAAGAGCGCTAAGTCCTTCTAGCATGTTGAGCTTATTTCGGGGAATGGGTTTTGTCTGTAGGCAAGTATTGGTGATGCGTACTTTTTGCAAGTAATGTACTTTTGCTTGAGCAAGTTGGCGTTGAAGGCGAAAAAAGTTGAGAATGTCATTGAAAGAATAATAGCCCTGTTTTTCTATGGTAACTTGGAATTCTTCCAGGAGTTGGTTGAGCTTAGGTGAAAATGAACGTAATAATTGTTCTCGTTGGTCAAAAAACTGATCATAGAGGTCATCGATTGTAGCTGCGTCCAGATCCATACCATTATTTTTTTTGTTCATGACCGCGGCAAGTTCGACTAGGTAAAGTTCAACAATCTTGCCCTCAATCGTGAGTAGGTTAGCTAACTTGTCTGATGCCCCGTCCTGTTGCGCACGATGTGAAATGGCATCAATGCAGGCGAATGAGTCACTTTCCTGGCTTGAGCCTGAGTCTGTCAGTGATGAATCAGGCGAGGACGACTGTGCTGGAATAGGGCAGGACTTCTCTGCTGCAAATAAAGAACCAGCAGGCAGTAAAAATACCAGAAATAGCATAAGTTTTTTCATTGAACCTCCATCATAAGTTTTATTTTTTTCTATACGTATGGAAAAAGCGATGGCAGCAATATGTTTTACCGCCTTCGATTTTGAAAATATAGACGTATGCTCCCTTGAGTGTTTTCTTTTCAAAGTGTAGATAATTTGGTTTGTATGTTATTTCCCCCCTTAAAATGCAGACTATTTGGTCATCTGCAAATGTTATGCCTAGATCATTAGCTAGTTTTTTGTGCTCTTCATTATGGGGATCGATAATGAGTGAGCGCTCAATGTGATCATGTATACGAGCAGGCCAAGTGTGGCGTGTTAAACTTTCTTCATCATCGTTACGATCTCTTCGAGTTAGCGTCTCTTTATACAGCGTATTAAATTCGTTAATTTTTAGGCGAGCCCTAAGGTCATTATCCTTTTCCTCAGGAAACACGCTGTACTGCCCACCAAGAAATTCATATGTTGGGAAAGCGTTGGTTGTTGGTTTTGTGAGCTGATGAGTGGTGACTGGCTGCTCAAGGTGTGTTGTTATAGCATCGCAGAGCTGTTGTTCAGGTGACGGTTTGCTGACAAGATTTTTTGCTGGAGGGAAAGGCTGTTTTTTTTCTTTTGATTTATTTTGTTTGCGAGATTTACCCTTAGGTTTTTGTTTCAAACAATCGGGTAAAAAGTCTTCGTTATCGTCTTGGGTTTTGATTGTTTCAAGTTTGGGGATACTTTCTATAATTTCTAACAGCCATGGCATATTGAAAAACTGTGTAAATTGAGCACTGAATTGTTGCGTAACCATCATATATGGTATGAATTCAGTAAGCCTATTTTTAAGGGCGTTTACTGTGTGAGTAAAATCGATCTTATTAAAACCTGCTTGGGCAATGTTTTGAAAGTTAGTAAAGTCTTTATTTATTTGATCTAACGCCTGTTGTTTGACGCTATCAATATTGATAGCGAGCGATATTTTTATGAACCTCTCATCAAGAGGCTGAGCTTCCTTTTTATTTTCTTCCAGCGATATTAGCAAAGCGAATAATGCGGTTGTATTGTTTTTGGTATGCTCGTCGAGAAATGTGACGAGATTTTTTTTATAACATTGATCTATGAGTTTTATTAAATTGGTAAGTGTTTCGCGGTATTTTTTAATAGACTCAATATCTACAGTTTCTTTTGAGCCAAGAAACGATAGTAATGGAAAGAGTGAGACGTCTTCGTTTTTTGCTACACGTGCTAGCTGCTGGTAAGTTTTAGCAAGAGGTATAAATTGTAGGCAAAGGTGTTGTGTGATATTATCTTTGTCTATGTTCTCCCAGATTTTTCTTTGAGTATGTATTTCGTCTATAAAGCTTTGCCCTGCTTGATAAAGCTGATCTATTCCTTCTGCTAGATCTGGACGTGCTTTTTGTAAGTCGTAAGTTTCATCGATAGCGTTTTGAATCCCCTTAATAAACAATGTTCTTGCTTCACCGTGGGAGAACGTGGTCAAGATATTCAGATATTTTACCTTTGTGAGATTGGGGAATGTTTGGATCACCATTTTAGCAAGGTTTAATTTGGGTAGATGGGTATCTTTACATTTGGCGTGTAAAATTTCAACAGCGGTCAGGTAATTGTCCATTTTGGTGGCAAGTTTGCGCTGTAGTCGGAAAAAATTGAGAAGATTGTTAATTGAGAGGGCGTTAGATGTACTTTCAAGATTTTGATTTATCGACAATAAAGTGTATTGCAAATCCTCTGATAGATTTTCCAGTAACTGTGCCCTTAACGCGAAGTACGTTTCGTACAAGGTTTCTATCGTATCTGAATCGAACTTGTTTCCCTGTTTGTGCTTACTTTTAATACACGTTATTTCGAGCAGATAGAGTTCAAGTATCTTACTTTCAACTTCTATCAGATTAAATACATGTTCTTTTTCTTCTGCCGTACAGCCCAGGATGAGCTCTTTTGCTTTTTCTACGATAGATGTTAGCTCGTTAGCATGTTTTTGTGAGACAGTGCGTGGCACTGTTGCTGTTGATTCTGCAGCTGGCAAAGAGCCTGTAGTCAGTGATAATACAAGACATAGAATAAACTTTTTCACGGTAACCCCCATTAATCTAAGAAAAATTAACCTCTTATTGCTATCGTACCACAGTGTCATAAATTGTCAAATGGTCAATTTTTGTGTAATTGTGAAAAAGTTAGGTTGTAAGAAAAGTAGCCAATATGACTATCTAGAGGGGGATATTGCCGTGTCGGCGTGCTGGTAGTGCTTGGACTTTAGAGCGGGTGATTTCCAGGGCTTTGGCAATTTGGTTGCGGGTTTGGCTTGGCTCAATAATCCCATCAATATAGCCATGCTGGGCTGCTACCAATGGATTCAGGTATTGCTGGCTGTATTCAGCTTCCAGTTCGGCTCTGAGTTGACTTGTGGCTTCTTTGCCGAGTTCCACGGCCTGCGCAAGCTTTCTGCGGTTTAAAATGGAGACAGCAGCCTGAGGGCCAAGTACGGCGATCTGCGCGGTTGGCCAAGCAAAATTGAAGTCAGCCCCCAATTGTTTGCTGCCCATAACGATAAATGCACCACCAAATGCCTTACGAATGATGACGGTAATCTTAGGTACAGTGGCTGTTGCATAGGCGTAAAGTAATTTCGCCCCGTGTCTGATAATCCCGCCATGCTCTTGTTCAACACCACATAAAAAGCCGGGTACATCGACCAGTGAAACGATAGGAATACCAAAGCTATCGCAAAATCTAATAAATCGAGCAGCCTTGACCGATGCATCAATGTCTATGGTGCCAGCTTTGCAAGATGGCTGGTTGGCTACAATGCCAACGCTATAGCCTTGAATGTGGCCAAAACCAACAATAATATTGCTGGCAAAGTTAGGTTGAATCTGAAAAAAGCTGTCTGAATCAACAAGTTGACCAATGAGCCTGTTCATGTCGTAGCCTTGCATGACGTTTTCAGGCACGATGTTTTCAAAACGACTAGGGCTAGTATCGTCATATGGCAGTGCAGGGGGGTGCATTTTGTAGTTGTCGGGCAGGTAGCTGAGTAACTGTTTGACTTGCTCAAAGCATTCTTGTTCAGTAGCGCTAACCACATGGGCAACGCCAGATCGTTGGGTATGCGCTTGTGCGCCACCAAGTGCCTCTTTGGTGATGATTTCGCCAGTCACCTGCTCAATAACCTGTGGCCCAGTGATAAACATTTGGCTAATCTGTTCAGTCATAAAGATAAAGTCGGTTAATGCGGGCGAGTAGACCGCACCGCCAGCACATGGGCCCAGAATTGCCGAAATTTGTGGGATAATACCAGAGTATTTGCTGTTGCGGGCAAAGATTGCGCCGTAGCCAGACAGGCCATGAATGCCTTCATCAATGCGAGCCCCGCCTGAATCAATCAAGCCAATGATGGGGCAGCCAATGGAGGCAGCCATATCCATGATTTTACAAATTTTTTGTGCATGGGCCATCCCCAGTGAGCCGCCCTTGATGGTGAAATCTTGAGCGTAGATGGCAACCTTTCGTCCGTTAATGGTACCAAAACCGGTAACGACACCATCAGTGGGTTCTTTGGTTTGGAGGATGGGAGAGACTACAAGCTGGTCCGTTTCGCAAAAACTGTCGTGGTCAAGTAGGAGTTCAAGCCGTTGCCGTGCGGTTAGCTTGCCAGCTGCTGTTTGAGCTGCAATACGTTCGCTTTTACCGGTGAGTGCCTGCTGAGTGCATTGTTTCCATTTGTCAGTTGCTGAATGTGCGCTCATGGACGTGCCTTATGTTGGGGTATTGTTAGTATTTGCCCTATGCCTGGGCAATTATAGCATGCTGATTTTTCGTTTGCAAACAGCTGGTTTGTTAGAAAAGCTTTGTTTGTTTTATCGATTTGTCCAATTCTTGAGAAACGAAGGTGATGATCTTTTGAGCTTGGCTGATGGCAGTTCTAGCGTCGCTCTGGTCAGGGATGTCAAACTCAGAGGGATATCTAAATTTTGTTGAAAGTGGCGTTAATTCTTGGGCTATCGTTGCTAGTTGTGCGAATTTTCCCTCAAACTGCATGCATAGCTCAAGCAGTTTAACCAAGTCATGTGTCTTGATGATTTTATATTTTTGTGCAACGAGGTAACCCTTGAGGGCTTTTTCTGCGGCCTGCTGGGCATGATATGCAACTGAAGAAAATAGTTCAACCTTCAAGAGTGTTTTAGCTGCAAGTAAATCTTCACGGGCAAACCGTAGCCATTCTTTATGACTTTGCATAAATCAGTTTCCCGGAGGCATGAATTTGGTGACAGAGTGAACTAGGTTCACGTGAAAATTTATTGAATTCTTCTTGGGTGTAAACAATAAGATCTTTAGCAATACCTAGCCCAAAAAGAGCTTTATGCCCCTTTATTGGACGTTTATAAGTTTTTTCATTAGAAGTCTCAACTATAACAACAAGATCAAGGTCGCTGTCATCAGTTTGTTTTCCTGAAGCATATGATCCGAATAAGTAAATTGCAATGGGGTCATATGTTTCAATAAGTCTCTTTTTAACTTCGTCAATTATTTGGGAGGATATCATGACTTTTTTCGTTTAGGGATTCTTATCAATTGACTTTTTGCGAGAGTATAGCATGCTGATTTTTCGTTTGCAAACAAGCCGAACTTATGACTGTCTGACTGTCTGCATAAGTCGCAGCATCTTGAGTTTGAGTACGTGTAAAATGGCTGTAAATTCATTTGGGGCATCAGTTTTTGGTTGCTTGGGTGCTGTGGTTGGTTTAAGTTGTTGAGTAGAAGCCGGTTTTGGCTGAGCGGCTGGTTGGGCCGGTTGTGGAGTTGGTTCTGGCTGTTTGCTTGGTTTCGGGGATGTACTTTTCAAATGAGGGTTCATGGCTTGAGTTGTTGCCTGGAGTCGTATGTACAGTTCAAGCGTCGGCCAGAAACTGCCTCGGGTTAAGTTGATTGTTCTCTCATTTGCTTCAATGACAATGGCATCATCAGAAATTTTGTTTTGTTTAACCAGATATGAAAATTCATTGTAGAGCGATCTGTTGCGATAGACGGTGAACTCGTCTGCTCTCTTTTTATATTTCTCATTGATTTGCGTGGTTATTTCTTGTGTAAGCTCAGAGATTATTTCGGGGAGTGGTTTTTCTTTAATAGTTTCAAATTTGTCAGCAATGACTTTAGCAAAATCACTCTTAACAGCGTGATTGCTTTCTCTCATGCCATCGATGATGAGTTGTTTTTTCCCGTTAGGAAGTGTGTTGATTAAAAAACACGTGTTGTTTGGGCTTCTTTTAACACTGATGCCGGTAAAAACTTCATCCCATATATGACTTTTTTCAGGGTATGCTTTTGTTGCTTTGTCGATAAGATAAGCTGTTTGCATAATATCTTTTACGGCGGCAAAAATATAGTGATAAAGATAGGAGCTGTGCTCCTCATGGGGTTTCTGTCGTACCAAGAACCACATGTTAATAGTTGGTTTTACATTGGTTTTTTTTGTAAAGGATGTAGCCAGTTCTGCAAATAAAGTATCCAATATATCTTTTTTGTACATGCCTTTTGGATACTCTGTTGTATATTTACCCGTTGCAAGAAAATTACTTATTGCGGAATGAAAATTGGGGTCTATATCTAACGATTTTATTTTTTCAAAGTTTTCTATATCAAAGCCCACGACACGATTATCTCTAAAATCAATGTAATAGTTATAAACTGTAGGTACATCGATGACATCAAAACTATGGCTTTTTTTAACTTCTGGCTTTGCTAGCATTTCGTAAACAGAATTGTACCAGTTGAGGGTGAGCTTGTTACCAAACTGATTTTTAAAAATAGTAGTACGCTCAAAATCTTGCTCTACAGGCTCGATGAAGTTGAAACCTATATTTTCATACCCAAGAATTTCCAGGCCTTTTGCTAGCAAATATTGTTGTAAAAAATTGACTCCAGCACCAAATGACGTGTGTACTATAGTTTTCTGAGTTTTTGGGGGGAAATTGTTATTAAGCTGGGCAAGCTGTGTGAGTATTATTTTTATACGGTCAATATTTGTTAAGCTTTCACAGGTACACCAATTAAATGTTACAGGCTCATTTTTTCCTGTTTTTGTTTGCGTGGTGATTATAGCGCCGTTATTATGTTTAAGCGTTAAAACACAGCTGTTTCTTTTGTGATGAGATTTTCGTTCGGTTTCACGTAAAGCCTCCTTGAGTACCTTCCATAATTCTTTTCTATGGTCCTGAGTCAGAGATATAAATTGACTTTGATCAGCCAGCATAGCTGATGTGTCTTCAAGATCCGCGTTACATGCATCGGCGTCTGTGCGGTTAACAACCGGTTCATACGTGAAAGCGTCAGTTCCGGCAGCTTTGATGGTATAATTTTGTATGCTTAAAAAAATGAGTGTTGTGAGTAATAATTTTTTTTGCATGTCAGATCTCACTAGCTAGTGTTTGCATAAGTCGCAGCATTTTGAGTTTGAGCAGCTGCAACATGTTAGTTAGTTGATTTATGGCTTGAGTTGCAAAATCTGCTGGAATTTCAAAATCAGGCAAGATTTTACTAAAGTCGTCGTAAAGTTCTTGAGTTGGATAAAAAGAGCCTTGCGAGTAATGAATTTTTTGGTTATTTGACTCAAAGACGATTGCGTTGTTTGATATTTTATTCTGCTCAACCAAGTACGAATATTCTCCATAAATAGAGCGATGTAATTGAACAGAGAGCGTGGATTGTGGTTCATGTTTTTGTATAAATTTTTCAAATGTTTCTATAACAGATTGAGTCACCTGAGTTTGTGACTTGCTTTTATTGTTTATGAATGCTGTGCGTGTTAGTTTTTTTAGTTCTTCAAGTTGTGCTGCAGAAAGAAGAGTTGGTTCTGGTTCTTCTTCATCTTCTTCAGAAGGAATTTCAAAGAATAGGTCTTTGCCTGATAAGGTATTGTTGATTCTAGCATGTATCAAATCATACCCATTTTGTTCATTAATAAGTGTAACGCAACAAAAAAGGTCATAAAGGGCACTAACTGTATCGCTTTTCGTATTCTCTTGATGTATTTGAAGAGTAGTTATGGTATCAAAAATGCGAGCAAAGCTTATTTTTTCATATTCACTTGTAAACAGTTTATTAAAATTTTCTTCGGTTAGATTTTTTAAGGTCTCATTGAATTTGTTATTTTTAGAAAGGCTTGATAGTGCATTAAGCACACGAGCCCTACTTGCAATCGCGTCTGCACTAGCGTCTTCGTCTGTAAGATTGTATTCTGCTACGAGATAATTTTGGTTGGTACCATCACCTTCGAGTAGCTTGTAAATGTCTGCAGACTCTTCGTCATTAAGCTGTATATTTTCTGCTAGCTGTTGAATTGTTACGAGTTGTGACGGTGTATAGTTTTGCTCTATAGAACTTTCATAGTCTGTTGGGAGATCAATGATGTCAAAACTATGACTTTTTTTGGTGGTATCTTCAGCCTTAAGGCTGTAAACATCTGGGAAATGTATGAGCGTAACCTTCTTGTTTTCATCTGCTGAGAGTAGCGCTTGTATCTTGTCAGTGGGCGGTTGTGCGGGTTCAATCATCTGAATGGTAATGTTTTGGTAACCAAGTATTAACATACCCTTAATCAAAAGGTACAGTTGCGCGCCTTGCCCCGGCCCAAAGGTAGTATGGACAATAGCAGGTGTTGAGTCGGGTGGGAATGTTGTGTTGAGTGCGTTAAGTTGTTTGAGCGTTGTTTCAACGCGCATAACGTTTGAAAGACTAGGGCAACTGCACCAAGCTATCCCGTTATTTGCCGGTTCGTTCGGAAGCTGGATGTTAATACGCGTTAGGTATCTGTTAGGATTATTATAGTCAAAGTGTTCATCTGTATCAGTAAAGTCGTCATGTGTGGGAATAAAGGTATAGGGTTGCTTAAAAATTTCTTTTAAAAATGTCCAAAATTTTTGTTGTCGATCTTGACTAAGCGATGTGTTGCTGATTATTTTAGCGATTTGAGTAAGTTCGTATGCGCGTGCCGTATAGTTTGCTTCATAGGTAAAGGATTTCTTATCCAAGTCAATTGCTGGATCAAAGGTTATGGTGCAAAGCAAGCTTTGTCCCAGTCCAATCAAGACGAGAGCTAATAATGTGTAGCGAGATAGTGAGTGTCCCCTAGTATTTTTCATGCCCCGTACCCTGAATA
Organism: Campylobacterota bacterium; assembly: GCA_020633995.1. NCBI lineage: Bacteria > Pseudomonadati > Campylobacterota > Campylobacterota bacterium. The sequence goes on from JACKCO010000004.1 coordinate 313,024, forward strand.
ATATTTTTCCAAATATAAATATGTTGCATAGTATTATTGTATACCAGGTAGCTTTTGCATTGCAATAGTATTTACAACTGGCCTATTGGGCCAGTTGTGGGTAGTGCATGAAAAAAGCCTAAGTTACGCAAGGAAACGTTGATTTGGGCGCAGGATAGCAGCTTTATACACTTTTTAGCTTGTCTATTTACTTCTCCTGACCGAGTGGGTATAACAGGTGTAGGCTATGGTAATAAAATCCCCAATTTGGGGATTATTTTTATAGTGCTTGAATGCCCAAAAAGGGCTTACATAGGGAGAAAGGAAGCGGTTATGAGTAGTAATGCCAAGCAGGGGGGCGAAAGGACCAGCGTCGCCTGGTTTGCGTTGTCAAATTTGATAGCACGTAAGGAGAAGGAAAAGGCGCTCAACGTCTTTCGGTTGCTGGCACATTCTTTTGATGATCGTGCTTATACGCTGCAGATAGAAGGTGATATCTTGTGGCATCTTGATGACTATGACCAGTCGATTGAACGGTACAAAAAAGCTGCATTTTTGTACCAAAAGGAAAAACGCTTGATCAACGCGATTGCAATCTACGAACATATGCTCAGTATGAATGAACATAACGACGAAATTCTGGCTCAATTGATTTATTTTTACCTACTTGCTGATTTGCAGGATAAGTTTGAACAACGTTTTGAGCTGCTAGCCCAGCGCCAGAGTAAGCATCAGTTTGATGAACAAGTGTTGCTAAAGTTTGCAAAGCTAATAGCCGAAACGCTCAACACCCCAGAGCGGGAGCAAACGCGTGCTTGGGCAATACAAACGATGAAAAAAGTGTGTCAACACCATGCACCCGATTTGATGCAACATTTTTTACAAAATCATTGAGATAGCAATGCCCTCTTGTTCAAGCTCCTTGAGTTGATCAATCGAGTAAGATATCTTTTTCTGCGCATGGAGAGCGAGCAAGTTCTCGTTTTCATGAAAGCGCAATGTTAAAGGACTGCCGCTACCTTGCTGCTGGCAGAGTGCTTTGATTTTTTCAAGCGTGCGCTGCGATGGTTGTCTGGGTAGTGTTAATGTAACATGCTGCTTTGTGTTTTGTTCATCGAGTAAGCTGTCAATGGGTATGAGCTCTTGCGCCTTAATTTTACACTTGTTTTGTGCGGTAATATCTAAGTTGCCCTTGATGACAAAAACGTTGTGCTCATCCAGGAGCTGCTCAACTTTGGCAAACAAAGAAGGGAAAATAATAATTTCGGCATGCCCAGAAAAATCTTCACATTGCATGAAGGCCATGCGGTCGCCTTTTTTGGTGGTTATGACTTTATGACTTTGTGCAAGCCCACAACAGGTTACCGTTGGTTCACGCAGTGAGGTGATGTTTTCAAGGAGTTCAAGCGTCTTTGCAAATGGTGTGTGCTCAAGCCATTTAACAACGGGATAACTTTTGAGAGGATGTGAGCTGAGGTAAAAGCCAACAACTTCTTTTTCTTTTTCCAGTTTTTCTTTGTCTGGAAAGTCATCGAGCAACGCAAATGTGTAGCGCTGGCCTTGTTCGTTTTCATGGACTTGTACACCGCCACCAAACAGTCCCATTTGCCCTGTTTCGGCAGCCTTTTTGTACTCTTGTGCCATGTTGATAATTTTATCAAGCTCTGCAATTTTTTGTGCTCGATTGCCAGGTAGGCTGTCAAAAGCTCCAGCGTAAATAAGGCTTTCAAGCACGCGTTTATTGGCAACGCGCAGGTCTATGCGTTTACAAAAATCAAGCATGTCAGCAAATGGTTTTTTGCCTCGTTCGGTGATAAGGTTTTCAAGGGCTGCATGCCCAACATTTTTAATTCCCTCAAGCCCAAACCGCACACCATCTTTGCTGGCAGTAAACGACATTTCAGATTCTGCAATTGATGGTGGTAGCACAGTAATGTGCATGTCACTCATTTCTTGTAGATAGTTGGTCATTTGGTCTGGATTGTGTGTTTCAAAGGATATCAGAGCTGCCATAAACTCGTGGGGGTAGTTTGCTTTTAAGTACGCCGTGTGGTAGGCAATAAGCGCATATGCTGTTGAGTGTGACTTATTAAAACCGTACCCGGCAAAATAAGCCATCAGGTCAAAAAGTTCTGCTGCTTTTTTTTCGTCAAAGCCTTTTTCTTTTGCCCCAGCAACAAATTTTTCTTTTTGCTCTGCCATTACTTCGGCTTTTTTCTTACCCATGGCACGACGTAAAATGTCAGCAGCACCTAGACTGTACCCTGCAATGGCTCCAGCGATTTTCATAACCTGTTCTTGGTAAACGATAACGCCATACGTTTCTTTCAAAATAGGCTCAAGCTCAGGGAACATGTACACAATTTCTTTTTTACCATGACGACGATCAATAAAGTCGTCCACCATGCCAGATCCTAATGGTCCCGGCCGGTAGAGTGCGTTGACGGCGATCAGGTCTTCAAACTTGTCTGGTTGCAGGCGACAGAGCACATCTTGAATCCCACTGGATTCAAATTGGAATACGCCCTTCGTTTGTCCTTTGCACAGAAGTTCAAATGTCTTAGGGTCATCCAGGGTAAGCTGATCAAGATCAATAGTAACGCCATGATTTTGTTTGATTGCTTTGAGTGCATAGTCAATGACGGTTAAGTTTTTTAGCCCCAAAAAGTCCATCTTTAAAAAGCCAATAGCCTCAAGTTCAGTCATCGCATACTGAGCAACAAGGTCATGGGTTTTGGGTGGAATGTAAAGGGGCAGGCAACCAGCCAACGGCTCAGGCGAAATAACCAGTCCGGCAGCGTGCTTTGACGCATGGCGTGTGACACCCTCAAGTTTAAAACAGATGTCAATGAGACGCCCAATTTCAGGGTTGCTTTCAATCAAGCTTTTAAGGCGGGGCTCTTGTTCGATGGCTTCTTTGATTGTTATTTTGAGCTGGTCAGGAACAAGGTCGGTAATTGCGTTTGAATCTTGAAAAGGAAAGCCAAGGACGCGGGCAACGTCTTTGATCACGCCCTTTGCCATCATGGTACCAAACGTGATGATTTGACAGACGCAGTCATGACCGTATTTGTCTTTAACGTAGTTAATCACTTCTTCGCGTCGGTTTATGCAAAAATCGATATCAAAGTCAGGCATGCTGACACGCTCAGGGTTAAGAAAGCGTTCAAAGAGTAAGTTATATTTGATAGGGTCGACGTTAGTGATTTGCATTGCCCATGCAACGAGCGACCCGGCACCAGAACCGCGCCCAGGGCCCACAGAAATATTTTGTTGTTTTGCCCACTGAATAAAATCACTAACAACCAGAAAGTAGCCAACAAAACCCATCTTAATGAGCAGATCCATTTCAAGCTTAAGTCGCGTGTCGTATACTTCGTGTTTGTCAGCAGGAATAAGATTGCCATTTTTTAGGCGTTGCAGTCCGTCCTGGCATTGCCTGGTAAAAAAGCTTTCTTCGTTATAGCCTTCAGGTACAGGAAACGCAGGAAAAAAAAGTTTGCCAAATTCGAACTCAAACTCACACATGTCTGCGATTTTTCCTGTATTCCAAATCAGATCTTCTCGTTCAGGAAAAGCGTTAAGCATTTCTTGTGTGCTGCGCACATACGCCTGACATTCACCAAAACTGTAGCGGTCAGGGTCGGACAAAAGTCCTTTGGTTTGTACTGACAGGAGTACTTCGTGAGCTTCTTTGTCATCATGGCATAGATAGTGCGCATCCGATGTTGCAATACAGTTGATGTTATTTTTTGCACTGTATTCAAACAAGAGTTTGTTCGCAAGTGCTTGTTTTTCAAATGTTACAGGTTGCAACTCAAAATAAAAACGATCACGGCCAAATACGTCTACAAACCACTCTATGCGAGATTGTGCCTCATCATAATTTTCTTCTTGCAGCAGTGACGGTATATGTCCCCCCACACAGGCAGTGGTACTGATCAAGCCTTCGCTGTATTTTTCAAGCATTGCATAGTCAATACGGGGCTTAAAGTAGTACCCCTGTTCATACGACATTGCCATGAGCTTGCACAAGTTTTGATAGCCAACACGATTCTGGACAATCAAGATGAGGTGAAAATACTTATTTTTTGCATCTTTGATAGTAATGTCTGGGCAAAAGTACATTTCAGCACCAAGAACAGCCTTAAGGCCTTCTTTTTTTGCCAGTTGAAAAAATTTAACGGCACCAAAAATATTGCCATGATCTGAAATGCCAACGGCCTTCCATTCTTGTGTTTTTGCATGTCTGACAAGGTCGGGAACTTTGATCATACCGTCAAGAAGTGAATATTCAGTATGAAGATGAAGGTGGGTAAAGTGTTTGCTCATGATTTCTTATTTTTTTCTTTGGTGCCCTGTGCTTGGGTAGGCTAAACTGTCTTCCTGCCATTAACAAGCTCGCAGTATAGTCCAACTTTGCCTAAAAGTTGAGTGCGACGGAAAAGATCCCTTATTTTAAGGACAAAAGGAAAAATAAAAAAGACGCTTTGCAAGAGATTGAACTCAGGCTATACTTAACAGCTCGTGGGTTAGGTTATCAAGACGATGCATGAAAATGTTTTAAATTAAGCCTTTTTACAGGAAAGTGCCATATGGATTTTGCGCTGGCTACGCACCTAGTTTGCGTAGCGGGGGGATTGGGAGTTCTTTGGTGGTCTGGAGATCTAGTAGTTCATTACTCAGTGGAAGTTGCTAAGGCCTTTGGCCTGACGACATTTTTCTTGGGCTTTATTGTCCTTGCAATGGCAGCAGACGTTCCTGAACTTGCTGTTGCGCTGACTTCCGCGTTTCAGGGGGTCAGTGAAGTTTCTGCGGGCAACTTGATAGGTGCTAATTTTACCGACATTGCCTTGGTCATCGGCTTGACGCTTTTGCTTGCCGGTCGGGGCATTTCCGTGTCAGAGTCTGACCGCCGTAAATTGTTGCTTATGCTTTCTCTTACCGCTTTCGTTCTCATGATTGGTTTCCTCGTACAACCACTCACGCGAGTGCATGGTGCTATGCTGATTGGTGTCTACGTAGGCCTTATGGGATGGATGTGGAAAAATCGACATGAACACGACATGCTTGACGAGGAAGTAACAAGCATTACACACGATGTTGAGCAGCATCCTGATACATTTTTAAAATCACGCTGGGGGCTTGTACTCAAATTAGTTGCAAGTCTCGGTCTTGTGATGGGTGTTTCAGAAATTATTGTTTACTCAACCACTGAGGTAGCAAGTTTGCTTATGTTGCCGCTTGAGACAATAGGGTCAACCATTCTTGCCATTGGAACATCACTGCCAGAGCTTTCATTGAGTCTTAGTGCGCTGCGCCGCAAAGAATATAGCCTGGCAATAGGGCCAACGCTTGGTACCGTATTTGAACAAGGCACACTCATTATGGGCCTACTAGCCTTATTTTCAGGCAAACCAGTAAATCTGGCTGGCCTTCATGCGCAGTTTTTCTTCATGCTTGCGGCCGTCGTTGTGATGTGTATTGCACTGCTGCGTGATAGTAAAGTTCCTCGTCAAACAGGTTTTGCGCTTATCAGTCTGTTTGTGCTGTACTTTGCGTATCACATTAATATGGCATAAGATATATCAAAGCTTATCAAATTTTTTGAGAGATTCCCGATGGGCACTCACGAAAGTAGCCGTCGGAAATCTCTTTTTTTTACTCTATCTTTCTTGCTTAGAGGAAGAGTGAAATTTCTGTAGGAACCGTTTTTTTGTCTGTTGCCGCGATTGAATTATTCAACCTGTAGTACGTCTGAGCTGATGCAAATCCCCCCGTACTTATTGATGAGTGGGATTGCAAGCGAGGTTAATTTTTCAGCTCCTTGAGCAGAACAAATAACCATGATGTAGCTATTTTCACATGTTTCATCAAGGCCTTGTCCATCATGAACCCCGCTTTCGCCTCGGCCGTTAACGCCATTAATGATTGTGTAGCCAGGCAGGGCGAGCTGTTCGATAAGCATGATAACGTAAGGAAGTTGGACAGCTTCTACAATGATTTCTATTTTCTTCATAGCATTCATAAAAAAGGCCCCCAGGGGTTATGAAATGACTTTATCTGCTGTCATAGCAATGCCCATGGTAAGATTGCTACTCATAATTCCTTCTCAGTCTTATGTAGCTTATGATTGTTTGTCTATGGGTGAAGCATAAAAAAATTGAGTACAAAAAAGCGATATTTTTTTAAAAGAGATCTGATTTATAGGGGGAAAGATTGCAATTTTTTTGCGTGCCTACTGCTGGGATTTTTTTTAATTCGGAGTTAACTTTTAGGATAGTTAGATTTGCTCAACGTCTGAGCTTACACAAATGCCACTATATTTTTCAAGAATAGGCTTAATATTTTTGATCAGTTCTTCAGCTTGTTTGACCGAGCAGATGACGATTATGTAGCCATTTAAATACGTACCGTCAAGCCCTTGCCCGTCCTTTAATCCCCGGGTTCCGCGTCCGGAGACGTCAGAGACAACCGTGTAGCCTGGTAAATTAAGTTCATCAACTACTTGCGTGATGTGTTGAATCTGTACATCTTCAACTATGATCTCAATTTTTTTTAACGGTGACATACGTTCCTCCCCCTGTGGCTATGACAAGACTTTGCTAATAATATAAAAATACAATGGCAACCCGAATGCTATGTTGAATGGGAAGGTGATTCCCAGTGCCATTGGAATGTAAATTCCAGGGCTTGCTTCAGGGATGATCAGACGCATAACGGCTGGTACAGCGATGTAAGAAGCGCTAGCGCATGAGGCGCACAATAGAAGACAATTGCCTTTGCTGATACCAAGTAGGTATGAAAGTGTGATAATTGTTATGGCATTGATTAGCGGAATACAAAGAGCAAAGCAGGAAAGGAAAAGGCTATTGGCCTTCAGCTCCCACATTCTTTTTGCGGCTATAATTCCCATATCGAGCATGAAAAAACTGAGCATGCCTTTGAAGATATCGCTGGTAAATGGCTTGAGTGCTGTAAATCCATGTTCGCCGGCAATTATACCCACAAGAAGGCTGCCGAGCATAAGATATACTGACGAGTTCAAAAAAATTTCACGCATAGCATGAGCCTGCTGAGCAGATTTTTTTTCTTGTTTTTGTGGATTATAGACGTGATAAAGGTAAAGCCCAGACATGATGGCGGGTGACTCAATCAGGGCCATAGCTGCAACCATGTAACCACCAAACGGTATGTTGAGTGAATACAAAAAGTTTGCAGCGGTTACAAATGTTACCGCACTCCCTGCTCCGTATGTTGCCGCGATTGCTGCAGCATCATGTATTTTTACTTTTTTTCGTAAAATGAAAAAGGTATAAAATGGGGTTAGAATTGATGCCCCGATAGCCACCATGATGGTGCGCATGATGTTGAGCGTTATGCCCGCCTTACTCAGCTCTACGCCTCCATGAAAACCGATAACAAGTAATAGATAGAGTGACAAAAATTTTGCAAGTGACTTGGGTATTTCTAAATCAACACGTAAAAATGATGCACCCATCCCAAGAAGGAAGAAAAGGATTGGGGGATTGGTCAGATTAGTAATTATAATATTTCCGTCCATGATAGCACTCTAATTTTTTGGTTGATTGTTGTAATAGGTCACTCATAAAGGATAAATGGATAGAACAAAAAAGCGAGATTTTTTTTACGAGTTTTAATTTATAGAAGAAAGATCGCAAAGTTCAAAGGTGAAGGGGAAAATATCGCTGTTTTTGTTTACCCATTTTTTGTACTCTTCTGGGGCGTATTCTTTAAAGAAATCAAAAACAAGCACTATAATGCGGGGGGACTTACTTTCAAAGGCAAAATCAAGCAGGTTGCTACCAGACTGGTCTGTGAACTTAATAAGAAAGTTTTTTATATTGTCTTTACTTGAGAAGAGTCGGAGAGTGTTGAGTATATAGCAAACTTCATCAAAACATTGATTTTTTAAGGCTTGGTAGAGCCGGTTGTCTTCAATCGATATTTCGGTAGCTGAACTGGGTAAAGCAAATGCCATGGCGCTCCATCCCATATGGATAGATGGATGCCTACGTCTGTAATAGACTACATTAGTTATGTCTTGTGCAATGTGAACTAAGTAATCTAGTGGAATATTTAATTTTTCCATTTCCTTAAGCAAAGCATAAGCAATATTGGGTTTGTTTTTAGCAAGTGCCAGGTCAATAGGAGTAAAGTTGAATAGGCGAGTTTGCAGGAGTGTCATTAAAACGTGCTGGGATAGATCAGAACATAGCTTGCTAATTTCTTCAGCATCTGTTGCATCATCAGCACTATCTACAGTGTTATGGAGTAACTCGTAGTCAATTTTAGGTCCTTCTGCAATCAAAGAAAAAGAGCAAGAGAGCAACGCTGTGATTGTAAAAAAAGTGGTAAGTAGAGTATTCATTATTATTCAACTTTCTCAGGTCTATTATCTTGCAAATGAGGGCAGCGTTCAAGAATTCTATCTCTGATTGTAGTACTGAGTGACTCGTAATTTTCAAGAAGCAGTGGTATGCCTAGGTTATACATTATAAGAGCTAAAAGTGCTGCTGATTCTTTTTTATCTAAGTCTACTGCGATTTCAAAGGGGGTTTTGTTTTGTTCGTTGTTCCTGTCTGTAAGAAGTACTTTTAGTTTGCCAGGATCCTTAATACTAATAATCTTTTGCTTGAGAGCATGGTGACAACTTGTATCTTTTCTCCATGTTTCAATAGTTATGAGAATTTCGTTTTTTGCATGTACGCTAGTTACTAACAACATCAGGTAAATAAAAAAATATTGTCTAAAATATGGTTCTCCCAAGGGTATCACTCCTCCTGATTTTAAATAAACTTTCTTTAGCCTATAAAAAAAACATAGAATAAATCTAGGATTTAGGAAAATAATCTTGAGGGAGTGTTTGGTGTGCATGGCACCCAAGGAGAATAAGAAAGTATAAAAAAGTGGAATTATTATACTCTTGTGCTGCTGCAATCAGTTGTGGTTCGTATGCATGTAACATTGGCTCTATAGCCGCTTGTTCTGTTTGCAGAAAGAGTGCACTAAGCGCTATTTTTATTGAGGTGTCTTCTCCCTCTTCTGCTAGGCTAGCAATACCACCTTGGCTATTTATTTTTTGAAGGTACCCTATCAATAAGGGGTCAAACTTTTTCTTGATTCCTACTTTCTGTATAACCTGGTAAAGAATGCGTGCTTGCTTGATGCGAGCATGTAAGAGTGCATGCTCGAGGGGGGTGTGGTTTTCATGATTGCGATGCTCCAACAACTTTATTAGGATATCTTTGTCATGGGCATATTTTTTGATTTCTTCGATGAGCACATTTTCTTCGAGAGGAAAAAACGTGCTTTGGTGTAAGGCGTTGTTGCCTTTGTCATCAGTAATTACTACGGTTTTTGCCAGAGCAGCAGTACATATAAAAAAGATAGCAAGAAGTATTGAGCTTGCCGTTCTTACCATAACTCTCCTTTCTCCAAATAATTAATGTAGACTCAAATGAAAAGGGCGCCTATCAGAAGGCGCCCTTCAAAAACTATACGGTTTTAATTTCAGCTTCTTTTTTGTCGTGAATCCCATCAATTGTCTTGATGAACTCATCAGTTACTTTTTGTAAAAGTTCACTGAGCTTTTTGGCAAAATCTTCTGAGATAATGCGTTTTTTTTCAGCATCTCTGAGTTCGTTATGAAATTCTTTACGAACGTTACGGATGCCTATTTTTGCTTCTTCGGTTTTTTTACCAACAAGCTTAACCAGCTCATCACGACGAGATGCACTCATTTGTGGTAGTTGAATGCGAACAAGCTCGCCATCGTTGATTGGTGCAGCGCCAAGATCTGATGTTGCAATTGCTTTTTCAATTTCACCGATAATGCTTTTATCCCACGGTTGAATGGTAAGTAAACGGCTCTCAGGAGCTCCCAGTGTTGCCACCTCACGCAGCGTCATTAATTGCCCGTAACATTCAACGCGAATGTTTTCAAGGAGTGCAATAGTAGCACGTCCGGTGCGCAGCGATGCCAGTTCCTTCTTAAAGTGTTCAACTGGTTTTTCCATATCTGTGCGTAGAAGCTTTTCAAAGCTTTTGTTATCACCTTCTGAAAATGCAATTTCTTTCATAGTAGGTATCCTTTACTTATCTTCGGTTGTAATTATTGAACCGTATGTTGGGTTGTTTGCAGCATGCTCAAGTGCATTGTCGTTAAAAACATTAAAAACACGGATTGGTAGGTTATATTCTTGGGCCAGACTGATTGCAGTCAGATCCATAATGCCGAGTTTTAAATCGAGCCCTTCTTGATGCGTTAATGTTTTAAGTGCTTTACTCTTTTTGTTTTTATTGGGATCACCATCATAGACGTAGTCGACGTTTGTTCCTTTCCACAGTTGTTTTGCGCCCACCTGTAGGCTGCGCATAACAGCGGTAGTGTCAGTCGTGAAAAACGGATTGCCGGTGCCACCAATGAAGATTATGACCTGATTGCTTTCCAGTGCGAGCCGAAGGCTTTGTGGCCCAACTTGAGGAGCAATGCTTGGCAGTGGCAGTGCAGAAAGCAAACAGGAGCTAACATCAAGCTGTGCCAAAAAATCATGGAGCATGAGGCCATTGCTCACGGTTGCCAACATTCCAATGGTGTCAGCCGTTGGTTGTTGCAAGCCAAATTGTACGCCTTGGCTGCGAGCTCTAAAAAAATTGCCGCCACCAATGACAACGCTAACCTGATGTGTTTGGCTCAGTGTTTTAATTTGCTGAGCAATTGCACGAGCAGGAATCTCACCATCTTTGCGTGGTGAAAAAATAGTGCCACTCAGTTTGAGCAGTATACGTTCCATAAATAACGTCCAGGTCGTTAGCGACCAACACCAAAGCGAACAAAACGTTTGATAGAAATATTCAGGCCAGTTGTACGACCAATTTCTTTAAGGTATTCTTCAATGCTTTTTTTATCATCTTTGATAAATGCTTGGTGAAGAAGGCAAACATCTTGGTAAAACTTTTTAAGTTTTCCGTCAATAATTTTTTCGAGAATATTATCTGGTTTACCGCTTGCTTTAAGTTGTTCGCGTGCAATGTCACGTTCTTTTTCTACAACTGAACTGTCGAGTTGGTCTGGTGTAATGCACATAGGTTTGGTTACAGCAATTTGCATGCAAATGTCTTTTGCTGCTTGTGCTACAGTTTGTGCGTGCTCGCCAACTGGCTTGTCAGTTGCAAGTTCAACAAGTGCGCCAACGGTTGAGCCTGCGTGAATGTAGTTGTTAACAACGCCATTACCTTCAACTTGGTAGCGGACAAATGAGCCAACCTGAATGTTTTCGCAAATTTTTGCACACAGCTCGTTAAGTTGATCTTGTACGGTCATCGCTTCATTATTAAACATTGGCTGCTTGTTGAGCGCTTCAACATCTGCAGGATTTTTCTCGTTAATGTGTTGTGCAATTGCCTGTCCAAAGTTTTGCATGTCTGTAGTGTTTGCAGAAAAGTCTGTTTCGCAAGTGACGTGTACAAGACTACCAGAGGTAAAGTCGTCAGCAACGTATCCTTCAACGCGTCCGTTATCAGCGGTGTTTTCAGATCGTTTTGCAGCAACGGCGGCACCTTTTTTACGAAGCAGCTCAATTGCTTTTTCAAGATCGCCGTCAGCTTCGGTTAATGCTTTTTTGCAGTCCATCATGCCAACTTGTGTTTTCTCGCGTAATTCTTTAACCAGATCCATGGTAATTTTAGACATTATAAATAATCTCCCTCAGCTGATCGGTATTAGTATTTGATAAGACATTAGAATAACAATAAATCCCAATAGAAATATTATTTTCTGTTTTTAAAACTTTTAACATTAGTTTGCCAAAATCATGCAATTTTACAACAGGAGTAGCGAGTTTATTTTGACAAAATCGCGTTAAAACTTTATGCTCGTTACTTAATTATTTCTTTTGAATTTTATTTTGCAAGTTATTTTTATATTGCAGGGAGAATTTTAACCATGCCAGTTCCCAAACGGAAAGTATCGAGATCACGTAGAGATAAGCGTTCTGCTAACAAAGGGTTAAGCTACAACGCTGCAAGTGTATGTCAAACATGCCAGTCACCAGTTAATCCGCACCAAATTTGCTATGGCTGTGGTTACTACAAAGGACGTAAGGTGTTGCGTACCAAGACCGATCGCATGTATGAGCGAGGTCAAGCACGTCAAGCACAGCGAGATCAGGGGCAGGCTGCAGGCCTAGCAGCTGAGTCTGTTCAAGAGCCAACGTCATCATCATCTGAAGAATAATGCACATAACTGATCCGCGTTAGGTGATATGATAGCGCTTGATGTTATGGGCGGTGATTTTGCACCGGATCCAGTTATTGCTGGCGCATTGCGAGCCGCAAAGCAGTCGGTGCCGCTTGTTTTAAGTGGCCCAGCTGAGCTCATTAAGCAAAAATGCAGTGCGCTTGATCCAGGTTGGCAGCAGTACAACATACAAATCATTGATGCAGATCAAGTTATTGAAATGGATGAAGAGCCTGTCTTCGCGGTTAAAAAAAAGCAAAATGCTTCGCTTGTTAAAGCGGTAGGCGCTGTTCATTCCAAAGTAGCGCAGGCAGTTGTTTCAGCCGGTAATTCAGGTGCGCTCATGGTCGCGGCGACGTTGTTGCTTGGTAGACAGGAAGGGATTGCCCGTCCTGCGATTGGTGGATTTTTGCCAACGCAAAAAGGAGAGGTATTTGTCCTTGACTTAGGCGCCAACGTTGTATGCAGGCCGGATTATTTTTTACAATTTGCTCATGTAGGACAAAAGTTTTTGCGAGCGAACGTCGCAATAGATGCTCCTAAAATCGGGCTCCTTTCTAATGGGCACGAATCTTCAAAGGGGACACCGGTTCTCAAACAAGCATATCAAGATTTGCAAGCGGCGTATGGACAGTCATTTATAGGTTATATAGAGCCGGGCGATGTACTTGCGCATAAGGTCGACATGGTGTTGTGTGATGGCTTTGTAGGTAACGTATTGCTTAAGACGGTAGAGGCAATGGGTGCTGTGTACACAGGATTTGTGCATGAGTCGATTGCGGGAGAACAGGATCAACAAGCAAAACATACGCTTATCAATTGGCAAGCACGATTTGACAAAGAGCTTGATGCAAGGTTAGCATTTAAGCGATGTGGAGGTGCGCTGTTACTAGGGGTACAAGGAAACGTTATAGTGTGCCATGGCAATGCAGATGCACAGGCGATTGAACGAGCGTTGCTGTTTGCACAAGGTATAGTAAACAAGGCTAGTTAAGATAAACAATTCTTAGGAGAGGCTATGGATTTTTCACATTTTCACATTGTTGAATGGTTTGAGCGTGCGCTTGATGCTTTAATTGCGCAGTGGAAAAAAGTTTTATTAGCTGCGGCAGTTGTGGCAGTTGTGGTAGCAGGATATTTTGGCTATCAATGGTATTTTGCACGTATGCAGCAAAAAGCTCACTATGATTTGATGCAGGTCGTTAAGGTTTTTGAGGGTAGAATTTCACGTAAAAAAAGTGCGGATGATAATTCCGATATACCAGTGTTTGCCTCTTCTGATGAAAAATGGCAAGAAGTAGAGCGTGTGTGTGATCGTGCGTTCGAGCAAAATAAAGGCTCCGGACTTGCAGGCATTTTTTTAACCTACAAGGCTGACGCGTTGCAACGACTTGATAAGCCAGAAAAAGCAATTGAAGCTCTCAGTCAAGCAATAGAGCTTATTAAAAGCCAGGAACTTAAAGATTTTTACAGCATTAAAAATGCACTAGTAAAAATTGATAGTGGCAATGAGCGCTTCAAGCAAGAGGGTGTGCAAACACTTGTACAAGCAGCACAAACACCACATCACTATGCTCATGAGCAAGCGCTGTATCATGTAGGGTACTATTTCTGGACGGAAAAAGATTTTGCTCAAGCAAAAAATTACTGGCAAGAGTTGTTAGTAAAATATAGCGGAAAAGATTCACCGCTACAGTCTGGTTATGCAGACTTGGTCAAACCAAAACTTAAACTTATCAGCGCAGACTTTTAGCATTACAGGGAAGAGCTGATGAGTACCAAAATGAGCGCGGTACGTGTACGTTTCGCGCCATCTCCAACAGGTTTTTTGCATATTGGCGGGCTTCGTACCGCCATTTTTAATTGGCTTTATGCTCGCCACCATGGCGGGCAATTTTTGCTTCGCATTGAAGACACCGACCTCGAGCGCAGCAAAGATGAGTTTAAAGATGCTCAGCTTGCGGCCCTTGAGTGGATGGGGTTTTCATCAGATGAACCATTAGTGTATCAACGAGCGCGTCAGCGTGACCATCTCCAGGCAGTGCGTGCATTGCTTGCAAGTGGTAGAGCGTATCCATGTTTTTGTCAGCCCGAAAAAGCAGATGAAGTGGTGAGTCGCCTTGAACACGGAGTTGGGAAAAAATATGACCGCACCTGTCGAGGTAAGCCGTTTTCAGATGATGATCTGCAAAAACCGCATGCTATTCGTTTTGCTTTGCCAGAAGATGCTACAACGGTAACGTTTACTGACAAGGTATTGGGGGATATTACAACGGAGTTTGACCAGTTGGATGATTTTGTCATTGTTCGTCGCGATGGCTCTCCGGTGTACAATTTGTGTGTGGTGCTTGATGACGTGTTCATGCGCATTACACACGTTATCAGAGGGCAGGACCATGTTTCTAATACACCCAAACAAGTGTTGTTGTATCAGGCACTTGGTTTTCAGGTGCCTCAATTTGCTCACATCCCGCTTATTCTAGGAGCTGATGGGAGCAAGCTGAGCAAGCGGCACGCGGCTGTTTCAGTCGACCACTACCGTGAAAAAGGATACTTGCCAGACGCGTTGTGCAACTATCTTGTGCGTCTTGGCTGGGCGCATGGTGACCGTGAAGTTTTCTCTCGCGAGGAGTTGATACAGCTTTTCTCACTTGAGCATGTTGGTAAAAGTGGGGCCGTTTTTGACGGGGCAAAGCTTGATTGGCTCAATGGTTTGTACATGCGCGAGCTAAGCGCTGCGCAGCTGATTAAGTGCATTGCTGTGCTTAATCCAGAATATCATCAAGCTTTGCAACAGGCATGGCCGAAAAATCTTGATCAGCTTATTGACTTGTACAAAGCACGAGCAACAACGCTGTGTGATTTGTACAAGCAGGTATATTTGTTCTCACAAGATCCACAATCGCTTGATACGGGTTTAGCAGGAAAATGGCTAACTCCAAACACACAAAAATTACTTGGTGATTTTGTAAAAGATCTTGCAACTGTTCCAGTTGGGGACCTGGAGGCAATTAAAACATTAGCTGCGCGCCTCTGCCAGCAGCATGATGTAAAACTTGTTGCGTTGGCACAGCCTCTTCGTTTAGCGTTAACAGGAGGGACTGCAAGTCCTGGGGTTTTTGAGATGATTGCATTGTTAGGTTTTGATCGAGCCCAGGTGCGCATTCAAAAATTAGTACAAAAGCTTACACAGTAAATGCGTGCAGGGGGGTGTCGGCACGTCTGCTCGGAGGAATATTATGAAAGTTGGTATGATTTTTCCTGGCCAGGGGTCTCAGTTTCTTGGCATGGGTAAAGAAATTTATGATCAAGAACGCTTGGTACAAGAATTTTTTGAAGAAGCATCTATGTGCTTGGATCAAAATTTTGTACGTCTTTGTTTTGCCTCATCAGATAAAGAACTTCGTGAAACGGTCAATGCTCAAACATCAATTTTTTTGGTGAGTGCATCGTTGTATGCATTGCTTAACAAAAAGTATAACATAACGCCAGACGTTGTTGCTGGTCACAGTTCTGGTGAATATGCAGCAATTTTTGCTGCTGGTGGTATTAGTTTTCCGGATGGGTTGTACCTGCTCAAAAAACGGTCACTGTTTATGGATGAGGCAACACGCAAATTTCCGGGCAGCATGGCTGCGGTGCTCGGGCTTTCTTTTGACAAGTTGCAGCGCTTGTGTGAGCAGTATGACCAACCAAATTCAATTGAGCATGTGCTTGAAATCGTCAACTATAATACGGCCGATCAGCTTGTTATTTCTGGCACAAGTCCAGAAATTGAAATGGTTACACATGACATCAAGGCGGAGCGGGGCAAGGTGATACCCCTCAACGTTGCCGGAGCGTTTCATTCACGACTGATGAAAGAGGCTGAAGCACATTTTGGTATGTACATGGTTAAAGTTGATTTTAAGGATTTGGCTGTTCCATTGGTTAACAATGTGCAAGCACGTATTGTCAAAAATAACGAAGAAATCAAACAGTCGTTGGTGCAGCAAATGAGCGGGCATGTGCAGTGGTGGCCATCGATGCATCATTTTCAAAAATGTGATTTGATCATTGAGGTTGGCCCTAACGTAAAGTTGTCAAAAATGTTGAAGCGTGTATGGCCAGAAAAAGAAATTGTTTCATTTAATACAATGGACGATCTGAAAAAGATTTTACGCTACTTTGGCAAAGAGATAATTCATGAAGACAATCAAGAGTAGCGAACCTAAAAATATTATCGTCACGGGTGGGCTGCGTGGTATTGGCTATGCCATTGCGTGTGGGCTGACGCAGCGTGGCGATCGCGTCTTTATTTTTGACTGTGCACCGTCTGATGATCAGCATGTTAGTCAGCTTGCCGGCTTGGGTATTGAGTATGTGCAAGTTGATGTTGCTGACGCAGTTTCGGTAAAGGCAGGCTTTGAACATGTCTGCGTCCAGCTGGCAGATCAAACACTTGATGGGGTGGTTAACAATGCTGGTATCACCCGAGATAATTTGGCAGTGCGTATGAGTGAGGCAGACTGGGACCGTGTGTGTGCGGTCAACCTCAAAGGAACATTTTTATGTTCTCAGCAAGCGCTTGCACGTATGGTTCGTCAAAAAAAATCATACATTATCAACATTGCCTCCATTGTTGGCATCAAAGGAAATGCTGGTCAGGCTAACTATGTTGCCAGCAAGGCAGGTGTTATTGGCTTGACTAAGTCACTTGCACAAGAGTATGCCAAACGTAATGTTCTTGTTAATGCCATTGCTCCCGGATTTATTACAACGCCGATGACTGATGTGCTTTCTGATCAAGTTCGTGAAAACATTTTAAACTACATTCCACTCAAACGTTTTGGCAGTCCAGAAGATGTAGCCAACCTTGTGCTTTTCTTGACGTCTGGTCGTGCTGACTATATCACTGGCCAGGTGGTTGAAGTTGCTGGTGGAATGTAATGTCTCTTCCAGAGGTGCTACTTTTTTTATCATGGGCAAAAACTACCGGCGTCATCCTCTGACCTGTCCTCTTGCTTGACAAGGGGATTGACCAGAGGATCTAGATCTCCGACCCCCACTTTCGTGAGGGCTGCCGGGGATGACCCTTGCTAAGAGACTAAAGCTATTTATTAAAGAAAGTCACTTCTTTGGTAGCGCCTCAATTGAATATTCATGACCTGTGTAATCAAAAAACTTGATTAGATCATTGTTTGATATGGTCACCGTCATATCATTTCTGAGTGGGTGATAGTTTACCTGTTCATGCTGCATCATCTCTTCATCCAAAATAACACGGACCATTTTTTGGGTATCGTTGATCACTGCAAACGGGCAAACTGAGCCGGGTTTGATGCCTAGATAGTGCATGAGATAGTCGTCGTTAGCAAACGATAAGTGCCCAAGTTCGTACTGCTTTTGAAATTGTTTGAGGTCAAGGCGTGTGCTGTCGAGCATAACAACCAAAAAAAATTGATCTTTTTTATTTTTTAAAAAAAGATTTTTGCAGTGAGCACCTGGTAGTTTTGCTTTTAAAAATGATGCCTCGTCGGCGGTAAAGACTGGCTCATGTGTTGTGTTGGTGTAGGGGATGTCAAGTTGTTCAAAAAGCGCGAATAATTCTTGCTCTGCGTTGTCGTGGAGTGTGTGCTGCATGATTTGGTTCCTGGTTAGATGGTTACTATTTTTAGCGTTTAAGATATCAAGAATATGGTGGGAGCGCTAGGTTTGCATGGATCCCGGCTCGTATCCCCTTGTCAAGCACGAGGACAGGCTTGGGATGACGACAAGGGGTTGTAATGCTGTACAACAAACGGTGTCTTCCTGCACCATGTGCTCTGCTGACGTCATCCTGAATTTATTTCATTGTTAACTCAAATCCAACAAAAAAGGTGTCATCCTCGAGTCCCATCGAGGATCTCGTTTAAAGTGCTTTTTATTGATCAGTAGCAACGATTAGTAATGAAAATAAGATTCCCGATCGGTGTCGGGAATGACGCCTATTCAATCGCATATGATTTGACAAGTAGCACCTTGATCAGAGTATCGTTTCAGCATCTAGCTAAGTAAGAGAGAAAAGATCCTGAAATAAATTCAGGATGACGTGAGGTATAGCCCATGCCAACACTCCCCCTTGTCCGATACCGATCAGGGCATCCTGAACTTATTTTCCTCCTAACTAAATTTCTTAATATACGATTTTTTCCTACAAAGCCTGCAATAACTGTAGCCTTGTACATGCTGTTATGTGCACAAAAGTGGTAAAAAATTATGAATGCGGTATGCTTATATGGCCTTAAGGCACGAAAAAAGTAAGGATGTATTGCACCCTCAATTGTTAGGAGATTTTACCATGGCTTTCTCACAAGAAGATACGCTTCAAAAAATAAGCGCAATTATCGCAGAAAAATTAACTATTCCAGCACAAAATATCACCTCAGAGTCTACCTTTAAAGATCTTGGTGCAGACTCACTCGATATCGTTGAAATCATCATGGGATTTGAAGAAACTTTTGGCATCGAAATTAAAGATGAAGATGCGGAAAAAATTAAAACAGTTGGTGAGGCGGTAACGCTTATCCACGCTGCACGAACCAAATAATACGGCTTGCTATGACCAAGCAGCATGAGGTTGTTGTAACAGGCATTGGGTTAGTAACCCCGCTGGGCAATGACACACAAACAACGTGGCGCAATGCCATTGCTGGCAAATCCGGCATTGTTGCGCTTCAGTCAGACGAATATGCTCAGCAACCACATGCAATGGCAGGGTTGGTGCGTGGTGAGCAAGAAGCGCTTGATCATCTTGTTAATGCAAAAGATCAAGCACGCAGTCATCGATTTATGCATCTTGGGTTGCTTGCGGCCCATCAAGCACTTACTGATGCCGCACTGTTGGATGCAGACCAAGCAGTACGTGACCACATTGGTGTGTACATGGGCGTCAGCGTTGGTGCGCTTGACGTCATTTGCCAGTCGGCACTACAGGCAGACAAAGACGGTCACCACCGCCGCGTTTCGCCCTTTGCGCTGCCCAAAGCAATTACCAACATGGCACCAGCCTGGGTGAGTATGCAATGGGGTTTGAAGGGGCCGGTGCTTGCGTTTGCAAATGCCTGTAGCTCAAGTTCAGATGCACTCGGTTTTGCATTTCGCGCTGTGCGTGACGGATACGCTCCCTACATGCTTGCTGGTGGCAGTGAGAGTTGCATTACACCGCTTACGCTTGCAGGGTTTTACAACATGCGTGCGCTTTCTCGTTGGCCGGGCGCTCCTGAGCAGGCCAGTCGTCCGTTTGATCAAAAACGTTGTGGATTTGTTATTGCAGAAGGTGCTGCTATGCTTATGCTTGAGCGTGCAGAGTCTGCCTATGCACGCGGTGCAACTATTTACGGTACTATCAAAGGGTATGGTGCAACCAGTGATGCATTTCACATGACGGCAATGCAGCCAGATGGGCTTGGTGCGCAACGCGCCGTTTTGCAGGCGCTTGATCAAGCTGGACTGCAACCAACAGACATTGGTTATGTCAATGCGCACGGCACCTCAACGCCGATGAATGATGCAACTGAGTCAAAAATGTTTAAACGGGTGTTTGGCACTTATGCTGACCCTGAGCAGAAAAATCACGTTCGTGTAAGTAGTACAAAATCAATGACCGGGCATATGCTTGGTGCAGCTGGTGCTGCTGAGGCTGCATTTTGTTTGCTTGCACTTCATAATGGCGTATTGCCGCCGACTATTAATTTAGACACGCCTGATTCGGCTTGCGAGCTGGACTATATTGCAAATGCTGCCTGCACGCTTTCTGTTGAACATGCGCTTTCTACCTCCTTTGGTTTTGGTGGTGGTAATGCTGCGCTTGTGTTTGGTAGGGGCAACTAAATTATAACGGAGATTCTGAAGCGATATTTTGATTGCGTTAGAGAGATCCTGAAACGATACTCTGATCAAGTCAGAGCACATGGTTCAGCATGGCGTCGAGAAGAGTGCGTGATTCAGGATGACGTCGGTCGGGGAGTGTGTAGTTAAGGATGACGTCAGGAGTGCAACTTTTCCGTCGGGAACGACAAATTTTTTGTATGCCAATTCTCCAAGCAAGGTGTTCTTAAAAAAAGAAATGTTACTCTGAAATAGAGAGACGTTGCCTTAAACTCGGTAGAAGCATTCTGCATTTGGTAGATGCACCCTGAGTCGAGAAGACGTCACCCTGGGGGTGAGAGGTGTCACTCTCAGTTGAGGGGGGCATTCTGAGTCGAGAGAACAACGTACCTTGAACTCGGTAGACGTCACCCTGAATTTATTTCAGGGTCTTCTTGATAAAGATTGTTAGTCGAGGATCATCTGACTATGGCTTTTTATGTTTATATTATGGCAAACAAACCACGTGGGACTTTGTACATAGGAGTTACCAATAATTTATCACGTAGAGTTTGGCAGCATAAGCAAAAGACCCTAGATGGTTTTTCAAAGAAATATAATCTGACACGTCTTGTCTGGGCTGAAAAAATTGAATATGGCCAGCAGGCTATCGCTCGTGAAAAGCAATTAAAACGTTGGCATCGTGAGTGGAAAGTTAATTTGATTGAGTCTTTAAACCCAGAGTGGGATGATTTGTACTCCACGTTAGTGTAGATCCTGAAACGATACTCTGATGAAAATAGAGATCCTGAAACGAGTTCAGGATGACGTCTTTTCGTTCAGGATGACGTCATGTAAGGATAGGTGAATGTTGCGTTCTTCTGTGTGGAGGAGATTTTTACTCTGAATCTGGTGGTAGATGCACCCTGAGTCGAGAAGACGTCACCCTGGGGTGAGAAGGTGTCACTCTCAGTTGAGGGGGGCGCTCTGAGTCGAGAGAACAACGTACCTTGAACTCGGTAGACGTCACCCTGAACTTGTTTCAGGGTCTTCTTGATAAAGATTGTTGGTCGAGGATCATCTGACTATGGCTTTTTATGTTTATATTATGGCAAACAAACCACGTGGGACTTTGTATATTGGTGTTACAAGTAACCTTGCTCAAAGAGTTTTGCAGCACAAACAAAAAAAGGTGTCTGGCTTTACGCAAAAATATAATCTTTCTCAGCTTGTGTGGGTGAAAGTTAGTCTTTCTATGCAAGAGGCAATTACGCTTGAGAAACGCTTGAAGAAGTGGAACCGAAGCTGGAAAATGGAGCTCGTAGAATCAACGAATCCCAACTGGCAAGATCTATCTCATGTGTTATTTAACATTGATTAAAATCTAGATCCCCGATGGGACTCGGGGATGACCCCTTTTTTATTGGATTTAACTTTACAGCAACACTCTGGACAGTTGTAAAACAAGTTCAGGATGACGTCAGGGCACATGGTTCAGCATGGCGTCGAGAAGAGTGCGTGATTCAGGATGACGTCGGTCGGGGAGTGTGTGGTTCAGGATGACGTCGGTCGGGGAGTGTGTGGTTCAGGATGACGTCGAGGGGCGCAACTTTTCCGTCGGGAACGACAAATTTTTTGTATGCCAATTCTCCAAGCAAGGTTGTTCTTAAAAAAAGAAATGTTACTTTGAAATAGAGAGACGTTGCCTTAAACTCGGTAGAAGCATTCTGCATTTGGTAGATGTACCCTGAGTCGAGAAGACGTCACCCTGGGGGTGAGAAGGTGTCACTCTCAGTTGAGGGGGGCATTCTGAGTCGAGAGAACGTACTCTGAACGAAAAGACGTCACCCTGAATTTATTTCACTACCGTTCAAAGTGTTATTTTATTCTTATAATACTATATTTTTTAGTAAACATTTTTTTCTGGGGGGTCATCCCCGAGGCCCATCGGGGATCTCGCTTGAAACACTTTTTATTGATCAGGCCAACGATTAGTAATGAAAACAAGATTCCCGATCAGCTCCCGTGTCAAGCACGAGCACATGGTTCAGGATGACGACACGCAAGTGCATGATCCCCAAAAAAAATCCCCACAAACAATTTAAGCCTCCCTGACCAGGAAGGTCAAGAAGGCTTAAAAGGGATTGGGTTGTGTGTCTTAGATGAAAGTTATTTTGTTAATGCAGCTCTGACAGCATTAACAACACTTGAAGCATTGTTTGTTACTGTAGGAACGATGTTCTTAACAGCTTCGAGTGCAGCACCACTGCGAGCAGCAGCTTGAGCGGTAAGGTTGCTCATAGCAACAGGAGCAGCGGCACGTGCAGCAGCAAGAGCAGCTATAACACCTGCAGTTGTTGGCATGCTAACGGTACCAAGTGCAACTGCGGTTGCAGCAGCTTCTGTTGCAAAACCTAGAGCACCAATACCAGTCAACGTACCAGCAAGCTTAGCAGCTTTAGTAGCGTTTTCTTGAAACTTTTCAAGCATTGTTGGTTCTACTACTGGAGCAATTGGAGCTTTAACAACAAGACCTTTAACAGCTTGTGCAAAGCCTTTAATGCTATCAAGGTTTGCGTAACCAAGACCAGCAGCAGCTATAACAGCAGCAGCAATTGCTTTTTTCTTGTGAGTTTTAACTTTGTTAGCTGTCCAGTTATAACCAGCTTTAACTTTACCAGTTGTCCATTGACCAGCTTGAGCAAGTTTGTCTTTTTTCCAGTAACCAAGACCAGCAGCCACAAGAGCAGCTGAAGCGATACCAGCATTTTTAGCTGTTACATATTCAAGACCAGCTTTACCAAAGTCAACACATGCTTGCTTGCTTGGCACAAAACCAGCAACTTTGCCCAGAGCGTTGGTAGCATTTTCTTTAGTTGCAACAGCCCTGATAGCATCAAGATTTGTGTAACCAAGGTAGCCAAGACCAGCAAGACCAGTAGCCAATGCTGTGTTTCTTACAACGTGGCTGTTGTTTTCAAGAGCAGCAATAAGAGCATCCGTGATGTGTTGCTTTTCGTTAGCTGCATTTTTTGAGTAAGCCTGTGTGATGTTGTCAATGTAGCCAGCTTTAATTTTGTTCACAACAGTAGTGGTGAGTGCATCAACGTTGTCGAGTTTTGCAGTTTTACATTTGTTTTGAAAACCCTTAATAACTGACGCCATACGTGGAACAAAACTACCTGACTTTGAAACATAACCAACTTTACCGGTCATTAAGCTTTTAAAGTTGTCAAGTCTTGTTGGATTCGTTTCCTTGTTGGTAAAGGTAACTTGAAGACCATCTGCTAATTCTTGTAAGAACTCGCCATCTTGCTTGTTTTCTGGTTTTTGTTGAGCAAAGTGTTCTGCAACGCTTGCAACAACTGTGTTGTTACTTGTGCAAATGTCTTGTCTGCTTTGTGTAACAGTAGCACTAACGTTTGCAAACAAACCAACTGCAATAACAGCAGCCATGATTTTTTTGTTAGGTGTAACCATAATAATAATCCTCCATAATGAAGATAAACCTACATTTACGTTTGCGCATGATCACATTAACTAACGCAGTTAAGGTGCAAGGTGAGGCTAGATAGTTTATAAAATACTACGCTTGATTACCGAGCTCCTGTAACAGCGACGTATTTTGCACCTCTAGACTGAGACCTCTCATGTGCTATTTGCAATAGTAAATCAATAAAAAAATAGAGTCAAACGCACTTAGTAATTTTTTATTGATATTGCGCAATTTTTTTAAGAGATTTGCCAAACAAAAAAAAGTATATATACTCAATCGCACCATTGGTTCGATGTTTTATCGTTTTGCATGCAAAGGACGGGCTATGCAAAAAAAATATGATCACCATCGTACATCTCAAATTCAAACTGTAATTACATTTCTAATCGTAATTAATTCTCTGTGTTATACCAGTTTTATTATGAGTCAGGTGCAAGCTGGCCACGCGGAGTACGTGTGTCAAAAGTGTGGGTTTCAACAAAAAAAAGAGCTTGATAGTAGAGCGGCTCATACAGAGCACGTTGCGCAGCATCGTGCAGAGCAACAAAAAACAGAAAGCCCCAAGCAGCATTATGCCTATTTTCAGTCATTGCTGAGCCCTCGAGTGTGTAAAAAGTATGATCCACTGCACCCATTGGTCAGGCAGGTGCTTAACCTGAGTTGTGCTGGCAGTGTGGCCGGGGGGCTGAGTTATGGTAGCTGTATGCTGCTTCGCGTTGCGGCCCGTTACTACTTGGATCAGCCTACAGGAAGCGTTAATCGCGATGCTGGCTTGCGCCAAGAGTTGGGCGACGAGCTTGCCCGCTGTCTTGACCAATGGGATGGTACGTCTGGCAGCGATACACCACGAACTCGATCTGGTAGCAGGCCGGAGCGTGCAAAGCGGCAAGCACAGCTGCGCATGAAAAAAATGAACGATTTAATCGCCCTTGCAGGCGTACTGGTGTGGGTGGCTGGCACCGTGGGGATTATGTTTTGGCTCAATCGCAAAGGTGAGCCGCAACGGGAGAGCGCTGTGCAGGTGCTTGAGCGGCTTATGGACCAGTGGCTGCTGCATCGCCCCTTTGTGCCCGAGCAGTTTGTGCAGCGATGTGACCAGCTGCATACAGCCTACCAGACGGGCAATGGGTGTTTGCAGCTGAGTGAAGATGAGGCTGAGGCGTTGGTTAAACAGATGGTGATGGTGTGTTTGGAGGCAGAGGCCGATTTTGCTACTAAATGCTAAGTTAACTTTACATATAGTTCTGCTAGAAGCAAAATGTGCGCAATGCACGGATGAAAAATGCTTACTGATCGGCAAAAATACTGCATCCTTGTAAATTGGAATTAGGCTTTTCAATTTACAAGGATGTTTTGTCAAAGGTAAGTTTTGGATAAAAGAAATATTGTTTTTAGCCAAAAACTTACATGATGCAATGATGTGTTTGTTATACTGTCAGGGACGGCTTGTCACTAAGCCTTGGTTTGCCCTAATCTACAAACCCCATACCTGAATGGTCCATTTTCCTTGTTGCTCAGTTCGGGTAAAAATTTTGTCATCCCAGCTTTTACCCTCACTACGGTCAAAAACAACCAAGTGCCCCTCAGTTGCATTGTTGGCGTCCATGTACTCGGCTGTTTGCAGCAGGCCGTCCGGAACTGTTTTGGCACTGTGTGCAACTTTAAGCTCGATGACGATGCGCTGCTCTTTCCAGCCGACTAAAATATCAAGCCGTCCCCGGCCAAGGGCATATTCGCGGTGGATGGTGCCACCACCGTTAACCACACGCTGCAAAAATGCCATAAGCAGTAGGTGAGGTCCAGCCTCTTTGTAGGCAAAGCGCTCGAGCCACATTTCTGAATTTTCGCGATAAAATTGGGTGAAGCTTTCAAGCAGCTTTGTCATATTCAGCTGCCCATCTTCATCAACATACCAGGCAGTTTGCTGTGTGAGTGAAAGCTGTGTGGTGTAGGTGAGCTCGCGTGGAATCACTTCTTGATAGATTGGGTTTGCAATATCAAGCCCTTTGTTACGTTTACAAATTAGGCCAAGGTCAAGCACATACTGCACGTCATCGGTCGGAAAATCTTGCGGTCGAGTGGTTCCGTTGACAATGCTGTCAACGATTGCCCGCACACGAGGCTCGCGCAATTTATCAACCAGCTGGTCAATATGCGTATCTCGACGCTGGATGAGTATTTCTTTGCTGCGCTCGATAATGTCTTTGGTAATTGTTTGTGCTCGGTCCGTCACATCACGAAAACATGCTTGGTAGGCCAGAGCATTGACAAGCCATGGCTGGCCTTGCGTCAGGTGTTGGACATACTCAATTGCATCATCAGTAAATTTTTGTCCTGTCTCGTGCGTGTGCTGGCAGAGCAAGTAGCGTGTTTGGGCTAGGCTAAAATTTTCAAGGGTAAGGCTTTCGGCCTTGATGTTAAACGCGCTACCACCCAACACCGTTGCCTGTGCACTGTCAGACCAGATGCGGTAGTCGCGCACATCACGCACACCCACCAAACACACAGCCTGAGGGAAAAAGCCTGGTCTGCTTGCATAGCCAGCACGCAGCTGACGCAACACGGAAATGAGTGTATCGCCAACCAGAGAGTCAATTTCGTCAATGAATAGCACGATTGGCTTGTCTGAGTTGGCTGACCAAAATTGTAAAAAATCTGCAAGATTATTACCCGAGATCATATCAGAGGTTTTTGTTGTCTCTTCCAGGTGGAGATAGCCAACATCTTGTTGGCCAAAATAGAGACTGATAGCATTTTTAATAGCACGCATGATGGTAAACATCGCTTGTTCAACGTCACTGCGCGCGGCCTGCGCGGCTTCAATGTTGACGTAAAGCGCTTTGTATTTGCCCTGCTGGTTTAGCTCTTTAACAAACTGGACCATACCCGTGGTTTTCCCGCTTTGACGCGGTGCATGCAAGATAAAGTATTTTTTTTGCTCAATGAGCTGACGTACTTGGTTATCATTAAATCTATCTGGTACAAAATAGTGATCTGCTGGATTAATTGGGCCTGCGGTATTGAAAAATTTCATGATTTTTAGATCTCCTTGATCGTGTAGAAACATAAAGCATGAGTATAGCATATGGCCTGTACCCAGCCAAACGTTTGTCGGGGGCGGCTATGCCGTTATCTGTACCCACATTAGTATTACCATGGATACCGGCTCGTGGGCCGGTATGACGAGTTGGTAGGGCCAGCATGACAAGTACTTGGAGATGATTTCCCTTAATGAAAATAAGATTACCGATCGAAGTATTGTACGTCGATACAAAGGACTATGCAATATAATCAGATCCTGAAACAAATTCAGGATGACGTCATGAGTATAAAATAACGTCATCCTGAACCATGTGCTCTGACTTGATCAGAGTATTGTTTCAGGATCCATAACTAGTCATTCCACCCCAAGGGGAAAACAATGGACCCTGGATCGGAGTCACTACTGTCCAAAGTGTTTTGAAATAATCTTTTTTGAAGGTGCATGCTATTACCCCTTAGGTCGCCCCCGGCTTGGTCGGGGGTCCAGATAATGGTTAATCAAGTTCTGGATTCCCGCCGAGCCTGCCCTCTGACTTGATCAGGGGGTCACTGCAACCCACGAGCCATTACTGTGCGTGATTTTCATATAAATTGTAGCACTACTACTTGTGGGTCAAGTTTGCGATACCTCAACTCGTCGCTCCGGGCTTGATCCGGAGTCCATAGGTCAAATCTACGCTTTACTTCCGTGCTCGTGTGGATACCGGCTCGTGGGCCGGTATGACGAAGTGCGGTATATATTTATTGATCTTGGCCCCGAAGCCTGGAGGGAGTCATCCCCGACTTCGATAGCTTGCCCGCAGTCTTGGCCAATGGGATGGTACGTCTGGCAGCGATACACCACGAACTCGATCTGGTAGCATGCCGGAGCGTGCAAAGCGGCAAGCACAGCTGCATACAGCCTACCAGACGGGCAATGGGTGTTTGCAGCTGAGTGAAGATGAGGCTGAGGCGTTGGTTAAACAGATGGTGATGGTGTGTTTGGAGGCAGAGGCCGATTTTACTACTAAATGCTAAGTTGACTTTACATATAGTTCTACTATGTGCTAAGTTGACCTTACATATAGTAGTGAAAGGGTGAGTATGATTATTAATAGAAATTTTTGGCAGGCGTTAATAGAAAGATCCTGGAAAGAGCGGAGTGTTATTTGGTTAATGGGTGTTAGACGGGTTGGTAAGACAAGCTTATGCCAGAGTCTTGATAACATTGAGTACTTTGATTGTGAGAGCCCTAGGGTTAGGCAGATGCTGGTAGATCCTGAAAGTTTTCTTGAGGGGCAAGAAAATACACGGGTTGTACTCGATGAAATTCATCGTCTTGATAATCCCTCAGAGGTTTTAAAGCTCGCTGCGGATCACTATCCCACCGTTAAAATTATTGCGACAGGCTCATCAACGCTGGGTGCTAGTGCAAAATTTAAAGACACGCTAACGGGTCGAAAGATTGAAATTTGGCTTTCGCCTATGCTTTTTCAAGATCTTGCTTTGTTTGGTAACACTGATTTGAATCACCGTTTTCTATTTGGTGGGTTACCCTCTTTTTTTACAGCAAAACAAGTCCCTGAAAAGTATTTTCAGGAATGGATTGATGCTTACTGGGCAAAGGATATACAAGATATATTCAGTATTGGTAAACGCTTTGCATTTCAAAAGTTTGCCGAGCTATTGCTGGCAAATAGCGGGGGGCTTTTTGAGGCAACTCGATATACGGCACCTTGTGAGGTGAGCAGGGCGACCATCTCTAATTATCTGAATGTTTTGGAAGAAACGTTTGTTGTGCATGTGTTACGGCCTTTTTCAACGCATAAGCCGACCGAGATTGTTATGGCTCCAAAGGTGTATGGGTTTGATACCGGCTTTGTATGTTATGCGCAAGGTAAAACAGCGTTAAGAGCAGAAGATGTAGGCTTTATGTGGGAGCATTGTGTCTTGAATGAAATGCTTGGTCGACTTCAAATGCGGACGGTTCATTATTGGCGTAATAAAAGTGGGCATGAGATTGACTTTGTTATTCAACATCGAAAAAATAAGTCGATTACTGCCATAGAGTGCAAATTTCTTATTAATCAAGATGCGATTGCTCTTAAAGCACTGATTAAAAATTTTACAAGTTTCAGGCGTCACTATCCAATAGGAGAAAATATTGTTGTGGCTAGCAATATTGAAAAGATGTTTAAAAGAAAAATTGATGATATTACCATTACGTTTCTAGCGCCTGACGATCTTATCGACTTACTGGATCAATGAGGTGTATTATTACTGAGCATATTTATTGATCTTGGCCCCGAAGCCTGGAGGGAGTCATCCCCGAGCCTGCTCTCTTGCCTGCCTTGGGGGCATCCCCGACTTCGAGCCTGCCTTCTTGCTTGACAAGAGGGTCATCCCCAATTCCACACGCTTGTCATCCTCGGACTTGATCTACACGCTCGTCACCCTGGACTCCGATCCAGGGTCCATTTTTGAAGATCACATCTAAAACCTAGGTGAGCATTCTCATGGATACCGGCTCGTGGGCCGGTATGACGAAGTGCGGTGTATATTCATGGATGCCGGGTCCTCCCCCCCCGACAGGCAATAAAAAAAGAGGCCCCGTTTCCAGGACCTCTTTTTTACCTAATTTCGTACTTTGTTATTTTATGCCTAATAGGTTCTTTAAAGCTTGCTGCTCGGGACTGTTTCCTTTTTGTGCCCATGCTACCAGTGTTTGCATGTCTTTTATGTCATTTTTAGCTGCAGTAAGCGTTGCCGGATCATTGATGTCTTTAACCACCTTAATTTCATCATCTGGATCAGATGGATCTTCAACAAATTCTATTACATTTAAGAGTCCAGCAATAGTAGCATAAGTTGCTTTTTTTGCATCATCACTCTTTCCCGCCAACCCTGCCGCTTCTTTTAAGGCGACGTCGTTAAATGCACGGTCTCTAATTTTTAGGTGTGTTAGTAACCTTTCCTCTTGTGTCTTAGTGTTAATATCACCGGCGTTATGTTTTCTGCCGTCACATTTTATAAAGAAGCAGGAGGCAAGTGCTAGTAGTAGATAAGTAGTTTTATTCATGATAAGTTCCTTTCTCAATTTTAGGTCTGGCAATTCTATGCGATGACTTGTAATTGTGTGCCAATTTTTTCAAGGTACATTCCTCTCTTCTTTTCATTAGTACCTGCTGTTGGAAACTTTTCTTTTATTTTTTTGCCCAAATCATCTATTTTTTTTCCAATGTCTGCTGCATTTCCATTATTAAGGATAACATAATGATCTTTGATTGCTTCATCGAAATCAGTTTTTTTGTTATAGATATCATCTTTATTTTTACCTATAGCAGTATTGAATTTCTCACATATTTCTTTCCCAAGATCATCTAGAGTAGCATTATTGGCAGCGTCAACATCAAAGGCGGTAATGTCAAGGGACAGAGCAATATTATTAATTTGGGTTAAAGTACCTACGGGGTCTGCTTTGAACACAAGCACGGTGTTAGTAGCGCCGCCGCCGCCGCCTCCGCCGCCGCCACCAGCGCCACCAGCGCCTCCGCCTCCGCCAGCGCCGCCTCCGCCGCCGCCGCCTCCGCCGCCAGCGCCTTTAGCAGGTAGAGTTCCAACTGCTGCAATGGCTGCATCGATGCCGCCTAAGTCAAGGCCAAGGATGGTATTGATAGCTGTTGCCTTAGCTTTGGTTATAGCAGTGTTAAGTGCCTCAATGTCTGTTTTGTCAAAATCTGCATCGGCTGCTCCAGGATTTGCTTTATTTGCAGTAAACCAGTCACTTAGGCTAGTAGCACCATCACTGGCTGTTTTGTTGGCAGCATTGATCACATCGTTAAACGCATTGAGTGCTGCACTAAGTGAACCATCACTAAATGGTGGGGCCTGTAGTGCATTGGTTATTGGTTGAAGTGCTGGATTAAGTCCTGAAAGATCTTTGTTGCCTAACTCTGTAATGAGTGCTGTAACTTTGCCACCAAGTGCTGCAGGATCATTGTTCAACAGATTAAGTGCTTGTCGTTGTTTTATAGCGTCTGCTCCTAAGATTGCTTGCGCATCTGCGCTTACAGCCAAGTCTTTCAGTGCAGTGTGTACTGCAGTTCTTGTCTTAGCTAGTTTAGCTATTTTTGCTTTGGCGTTTGCTACCAATTTGTCTGCAACGGTTTTGGCAAAGGTTTGCTTTGTTGGATCAACTGCTGCATTCAGTCCGTTAAAGCCTGTTATGCTTGCGTAATGGGCAAGTGCTATATTTGCATCAGCTGCCTTGCCATAGACGTCAGTAATAATTTCTGCTTTTTGTGTATCGATGTAGTTTTCATACGCTGTTTTGCTTGTTGGGACAGCGGCAATGCTGGTATCATATTCTGTTTTTACCTCAGCATTGGTACCAGCTTTGACTGCTGCTAGTTTGGTATCAAAGTTTTTGATGATATCTGTGTGACCATTGCCATCGATGAGTGACTTTTCGATGTGTGCGTTCATAATGTTTTTGAGAATGTCTTCGGTAGCTGCTGCGTCTGCACTGTCTTTGATTGCTTGTATGAACGCTGCGTTTGGATAAATATCATGGCCAGCGATATCAGTGTCATCTGCAGGATTTTTGTAAAATCCGTATAGTGCTTCAATTGCGGCATGTTGTGTTGCTACAGAAGCGTTTTTGCAATTAGCTTCGGTTGGATTTTTGCTTACTTGTGCCAAGTCATGAAGTGCTTGAACAAGTGGATCGGTTAAGCGTGCGCTTAAGTCGCTGTAAGCAGGCAGTGCGTTAGTGACAATGTTAGCGTCGTCTTGGTGATGCCATGACATGGCGCTGAGTGCTTCTAAGATATTTTTTTGTGGATCAGAAGCTGTTCCAAGCCAGGCTCTAAATGTTGCAGTCATTGTCGCCCACCAACCTGAACCGGATGTGCCAAGTCTTTTATTGCTGATTTCAAACAAAATCGCATCACGTAAAGAGCTTGTTGGCGCGGTGTCACTAACGATGTCTTTTAAGCGCTTGACGACTTGTTTTGAAGTGTTGGCGTCTGCAAGATTGAAAATGTTGTCATACAAGTTGTAGTTGTTGAAAAGCTGGCTTGTCCACTTAGCACGGTTTGGTGCACCTGCAATGGTGAGTGTATGGTAGTCTTCAGCGGCTTTTTGAACGGTATTGATATTCAGCTTCAAGATATTGTTTGTGAAGTAGGTAAAAACTTCTTGTTTAGATTTACCCATGACATTTGGGTTTGTACCACTTAAGTCAACTTTAGCTCCTACCACCCCTGGTGTTGGGTAATTGTACAGCAGGCTGTCAAGGGTTTTTGTCATGGCAGGGCTTTTTGCTGCTTCAAATGTTGTTCCTGGAGCGTCGTAGGCATCTGCCAACGCGAAGTGCTTGTGGTGTTGGTGCTCCATGAGTTTATCAACAATGGTTTCAAGAGAGTTTTTGACTGTTGCTGCTTCAAACTTATTTGCCGCGAATGCACCTTCAAAATTACCTAGTTTGCCAGTATTAGCAGTGCGGGCGTCCTTGACTTTTTTAAAAGCGAGGAGAAGGTCGAGGTGTTTTTTAGTGGTTGGTTCGTCTGTTGCCGCTGCAACTGGCCCAGGAGCAAGTGGTATTGCTTGGTTAACAAAAGTAGTGAGTAGACTTGCAGGAGCTGCGTTATTCGCTATGTTAGTAACGCAACTGATTGCGTCATCATTTGCCAGAACTTCTAGCATGTTGTTTGCTTCACCTGCTAGACCATGGGTTCCAGACGCATGAATATTTTTTATATCAGCATGATGTGCTTTAACAATTTTGACGAGTGCTGATGCGTCAGCATCGGCTTTGAAGGTTGCAGCAACGTGGAAAGGGCTTTTGTTAAATTCATGCAGGACGTCGTTGTTTATAGCTTCAGCAGCAACCTCTCTCAACGCAGCTAGTGTTGCATCTTTGACTGCGGCAGCATCTGTCTCATCTGGTGCAGCGGCTATAATTTTTCCAAAAATTTCATTAGCAAAACCCTTGGTGTCTTTCATTAATTCTGTAATATCTGTATGAGCGGCTTTTAGTGCATCATCAGCGCCAGCCTTGAAAAATTTCTTAGATTCTTTCTGGTCAGCTGTTGTTAGATCAGCTTTGATTGCAGTCCACAATGCATCTTTTGCTGCAGCGCCTGTTGGTGCTGGTGGAGATGCGATTGGTGCGAGCTTGGTAGCAATTTGGGCTACCAGTGGTGCAGCTCCGGTAACACTGCTTACGTTTGGATTGATAGATGAAATGAGTTTAGGGTTAGTGTGCGCGAGGAATTTAGTTGCGTCGGCTGATTTTTGTGTATCGCGTCGTACGCCATCACTTTTGAATGAGTCAGGTGCGAGTAATTTTTTTGAAAGCCTTTCCAGCGCTTGTTGAAACTGAGTGTATGCTGTTAACACTTTTTGAGCATCTGCTTGTGAGGGTGAGGTGTTAATGAAGTCATCCATTTCGCTGGCGATTGTATCGATACGAGCATTAATTTTACCTGCCCAGCTGTTTGAGTATGGATTTGCAGCTGTTGGCGTGAAATTAATACTCGTCAGTGGCAGGCCAGCACCACTAGCGCTCTTGTACTTTTTAATGATATTATTTTCGGCCGTTGCATCGTCGATGCCGGCAAGCATCCCATCGATAGCGGTGACTGTATCGAGTAGTTCTGTTTCGATGTCATCCGCACCTTTTTTATCGATATCTGTTGCTGTTTTCTCAAGGCGTGCATCAGCGTCCTTGCATAATTTGCTAATTATTCCAAAGTTCCACGCCGCGGCTAATGGACTGAATGAGCATAGACTGATGAGCAACGTCAGAAATGTTGCGATTGTCGCGTAGCGTGCTCTTACTCCTGTTTGCTTCATTATGTAACTCCCCCGTATTATTTGAGATTATGTATTGTTAATTCTACCAAACTTATACATTGTACTATTATCATGGTAGTAATTAATAATTCAAATAGTCAAGTCTTTTATTTGTTTTTTACATATAAAAAGCGGGGATTAAGAACATTCCCCGCTTTTTTGCCTGTTACTACGTTATAATTTAAAATGCAAAGCCCATTTTGCCCCAAACGGTGTAGCGCTCAAGGTCAGCATTTGATGAGGCAAATTCATATGACGCACCAATGGCAACACTTGAATGGAGGCCGCACATGCTGAACACATAACCCAGCGAGCCACCAAGGGTGTGGGTGAACAGAGCCGGTGTTCTGGCTGCTTCAACATCCAGGACATCACGGTTGATCATCAGTTCTACAGCGTCTTCTTCTAATGGGTTGATTGTTAGAAAACCTGGAATAGCTTTAGGCAGGGCATACTTGTCATCTTCCCAGTGCTTGAGCCAAACAGACTCTTTGTCTTTCCAGAACATATTGTAACCAGCATCAACCACAAAACCTCCTGAACAAAATGAAAGTGATGCAAGCGCGTCAAACAAGCTGCCTGGTTTTACACGCAGGTCGGTGGTTAGCACATTAGCAGCTGGAAAGAGTGGAGTGCCTGCTGGTGCATTAAGCTTGCCGATAGCAAAATAATGGCTGAATGGCATGCATTTGAGTGACAGGGTACGAGTTTCAGTTTTTTCAGCTAAGTAGCGGTAGTTAGCAACTAAGTGACCATCTACGCGGCCATTTTTGTTGTGCCATAGGCGGCCACTAACCTCAACGTTGGCATTAAAGCTGATGTGGCGACCGTTACCATAAATTGGCTCAAACAGATATTCGCCACGTACTTTGTTACCTGTTGGCGCGGTGATACCAGCGCTGATAAAGACGTGTGCATTTTCTTTATGCACAACTTTGTAGCCCAGCATGAGGTCTATGTCGGCAACACCCAGCGCGCTGCGGCGGCAATCAATTTTTGCATGAGTGAGCGGGCAGAGCATTTCTCTGTTTTCAGGATCTCCAGAGGCATCAAGAGCTGGGTCGACATTGCGTACACGGCCAGCAAAAAAGTCATGAGCACTCCACTCGTTGAGTGGTAGCTGTGTGAATTTTGCTTTTTGTTCTGGTAGGTCGCAACTGTCATCACATGGGCAGTCAGTGTCAACTGGGCAGGCTGGTGTTGGGCACGCTACCGGACATGGGTCGCAGCTGTCGGTTTTGCATGCGCCTTTTACATTCTTGCCGGTGCGAGCACGCATACTGGTGGCAACGTGCACGAGCGGCATGCTCATTTTAAAATAGAGCCCGGTAAATGGATGCATAATGTCTTGCATCAAATCAAGACGAACACCGTAGCTTTCGTGTTGTGGTTTCCAGGTGAGTGTTGTGCGAAGTTCTTGGCTCGTTGGTGCAAAGGGGTTGGTTGGTATAATGCGACGATCGTCAATTTCAGCACCTTCTGCTGGGGTAATAGTAGCTGCTGCACCATCGGGATCTACGATAGTTCTCGTGTTGTCAAAGCGAATGCTGTTTGTTTTTTTGCAGCGATCGATGTTGCATTTTTCAATGCCAAAATATCCTCCCGTTTCACGGGTATTTTGTGATTGCTTGTAAAATGGTGTGATTTGAAATTTGGTGTGATGCGAATCTTTTTTATGCGTGTGTTTGTGCCACGTGAAGTATTCAGTCATGAGGTCATTGATGTCGGGGCGCGTTGCCATGTATGTTTTGCCGGTATGGTCATCGCTGCCTGCAAAAAGTGTGCCCGCACACATAACTGCAACCAAAAGCGCATGTACAAAAGATCTATGCGTCATTGTCTTTCTCCTTTTCCCATCTACAAGGTCTTAAACCTTTACCTTTCTCTTCTACACATGATCAGCAGGGCATGTTTGTCGATGGGTGCATCATGTTAAAACAAACCACGCCGCACGCTGTTTCTTGTTTTGAGTTAAGCGTAGACCACAACAGGGAAAAGAATCAAGAATTTTGTCACATGTTTTTAATTTTTTTTAGAAGCGTTATGGTTGCGGTATTTTGCGGGGTTTGGTTTTGTTTTTTTGGATGTGTTTTTATGAGTTATGAGATTTTCGACCCCCACTTTCGTGAGGGCTGTCGGGGATGATCCCCTGATCAAGTCAGAGGATATGCAAATCTACCTCGTCACCCTGGACTCCGATCCAGGGTCCATTTCTAAAGAATAAACGCATCGTACATAACATATGAGTGTCACAATGGATACCGGCTCGTATCCCCTTGTCAAGCAAGAGGACAGGGCCCGGTATGACGAGTGCGAGAGGCTATAATTTTTTTGAGTCATCTCGGCCTTGTTGTTAACTCAAGAAACAACAAAAAAGGAGTCATCCCCGAGTCCCATCGGGGATCTAGATTTTAATCAATGTTAAATAACACATGAGATAGATCTTGCCAGTTGGGATTCGTTGATTCTATGAGCTCCATTTTCCAGCTTCGGTTCCACTTCTTCAAGCGTTTCTCAGATACTGATAGTGTAACAAAAAATAATGGTGTAACAATTAAACAAGATCCCCGATGGGACTCGGGGATGACCCCTTTTTTATTGGATTTAACTTTACAACAATACTTTAATTAGGGTGACGACATCTTGAATCAGGGTGATGACATCTGTTATTGCTGCGTGGCGAAAATATCTCTCGGAGAATTAAAGAATTGCAACCGACAAGATTGCACACAATAAAAAAGTTGTCATTCCCGACAGCCCTCACGAAAGTGGGGGTCGAAAATCTAAAAAATTGAAACAGGTACAAAGAAATGAGGTCCCCAATAGATCCCCTGAATCCAGAAATTTGTAACTTCCTTAGTCACCTTCAGGCATTGACTCTTCGGCTGGCTCTTGTTCGGTTGCTGGTTCTTCTTCCACCTCCGGCTCTGCTTGTTCTGCTTCTTCTACCTCTGGTTCTGCTTGCTCCTGTTGCTGGCCAGCAGGCGTTTCTTCTTCTGCTTCAGCTGCTGGTTGAGCCGGTTGGCTAGTATCAAGGCCAAGCGATTGGCCAGCAAGTGGTTGCGTGCTTTCTATTGGTGTTTCTTCATACACTGCTTCCGGTTCTGGTTCGTAGGCAACGCCAGTGACCTGGCCACGTCGGTTCATGTAGCGATCATAATTTCTGGTGTTGAGTTGCTCTCGAGCTGCTTTGCGGCGTTCGCGACGGTCTTGTGAGCTTGCTCGTGCACGAGCAGGGCGTTGTGTAGGCGTTGCTTGTTGCAGGTAGCGTTGTAGACGAGCTTGGTTTGGAGCGGTTTGCATTGAGCGTGGTGGCACACCTGCGTAGGTACGCTTACGCTCTTGTGAGCGTGTTGCGCGCATGCCAATGTGTGTGACTGAATGAGGGCGACTCGGATCTTTTCGTACGTTTTGGGCGCGTGGGTTGATGCGGCGTCCTCCAACACGGTAGTCTGCCCGCCTGCCAGCTCCACCTCTGCGTCTGCCGCCACGCTTACCCG
Source organism: Campylobacterota bacterium (assembly GCA_020633995.1). Classification (NCBI taxonomy): domain Bacteria; kingdom Pseudomonadati; phylum Campylobacterota; species Campylobacterota bacterium. Next base: position 349,967 of record JACKCO010000004.1, read on the forward strand.
TTCTGCTTGAGCGTTGCGAGCGTGTGCTGCGCAGCATGCGGCGTTGTGTTGAGCGTGCTTTGCTCCCACGAACTTGTCGGCCGCGCTGTCCACCACGACGACGCTCAAGCGCTGCCTGCGTTTGCTGTCCTGGCCTGCGGCCGCGTGAGGCGCGTTGCGTGCGTGCACGGCGTGGCGCACCCTGTGAGCGCAATGAGCGAAGATGAACGGCACGGTCAGGATCAGGCTCTGGTCCTGCTTGAGCATCTTGCGCCGCCTGGTCATCTTGTTCATATTCATCTACTACGTATTCGTCTTCATACTCGTATTCATCATCGGCATCATACCCTTGCTCGTCAATCACGTCACTTTCAGGCATTTGTTGGTCAGATTCTTGTTCGGCTGCAAAAAGCGGCCGTGTTGTGTGAGCAATACCTGCACAAAGCAGACAGAGCACGAGTAGATATTTTGCCTTGTTCATTTATTTTCCCCCCGGAAAAGTTTTTGTCTGGGACCTAATCCTGCTTAGCATACCATGCGCATGAGGCGAATCTGAAGAGTTTGATAAAAAAGGCAGGTTCTGGATCCCGCCTATGCGGGAACGGTTCCCTGGGCAAGCCAGAGGACAGGCTTGGTGATGAGCCACTACTGTACAAAGCGCTGTTTGTAAAATCATATGCAATTGAGTAGGAGTCATTCCCGACGCCGATCGGGAATCTGGGTAAAAGAGAGCTACTGGTTTGTAGCATGTTTGTGTTTGTAAAATTTTATATGAAGGGCAGGTTCTGGATTCCCGCCTACGCGGGAACGACGAGTGTTGGGTTGTTAGGCAGATACAAGATCAAGATGGCTGCTCTTGGAAAGTTAGGCTACAAAAAACTACGTCTTCCCCGACTTGATCGGGGATCCAGAACTTGAAGTATTCCTTTCAAGAAAAAAAGCCATAAAAAAAGCCGGCGCATAGGCACCGGCTTTTTTTATCAACTAAGTTAAAGAGGCGTCAATTAAAATGATACGCCAACTTTACCCCAGATACCCCAGTTGTCGTAGTTGCTGTTGCTTGAAGCCCATTCATACTGACCACCAAGACCCATCATCAATGGATATTCCCATTCATGGAAGAAGTAACCAAGGCCACCGTAGATTTTGTTGCTAAACTGTGATGGTGTTTCTGCTACGCGTGTGTTGACGTTGCTTGAAGTAAGTTCAAGTGGTGTGCCGTCAGATTTTCTTTCTGCTTGGTTGTCTTTGCTGAAGCCGTTTGTTTGATCGATTTCAGCATTACGAGCGACCAAGTGCCAACCTTTAGGGAATCCGTCGCAACCGCATTTGAGTTTGACTGACTCTTGTTCACGGTAGTAGAGTGTGTAACCAAAGTCAAATACAAAACCGCAGTTGGTGTATGACAAGCCAAAGAGTGCGTTCACTTGGCTGCCAGGGGTTACATCAACGCCAAGGCAGGTTGACACGTTAGCAAATGGTGTTAAGCATTTGTCACCATCTTTTGCAACAAGGTACCATGGGCTGCATGGGCGGCCAGGGCACTCAATGCCAAGCGCACGGTTTTCACAGCTTTCAAACAGGTAGCGATATTTAACCGCGATATCAAGTTTGAGGTTGTGCTTGTGATCATCGCCCCATAGTTTGAACCATGATTTGAAATCAAAACCAACACCAAAGTGGTTACCGTTACCTTGTACGCTTTCAAACAACCATCTGCCATCTGGGTCGTTACCCGTTGGGATGGTGATTGCAAACGCAAGGGCTGCACGGTAGTCATCTTTGTAGAGGAAGTGATAGCCAAGGCCTAAGTCGATGTCTGAAACGCCGGTTTCATCATCTGGACCTTTGCAACCGCAACGGTCGATGCGCAGTTTGCAGAGTTCTTTTTGGCAGTTTGTGTCAGCAGTACCAACTTTGTTGTCTACTTTTGCACCGCTGTAGTAGTTTTCAAGTTGTTTTTTGAGTGTTTCGTCGTCACTCTGTACAAACATGTTCATTTTATGTTCAACATGTTCAATAGTCATGTTGCCATAAAAGTACAAGCCTTTAAGGAGTTTATCCAAACTTTGGTAGTAGTCAAAGCGTGCACCATAACGTTCTGCGTCTGGGTTTGTGCAAATTTTTGCTGTTTTATCATTAGTAGTTGAGAGTTGCTTGTTGTGATCGTGAACGATGTAGCGCCAGTCAACCGTGTCAACAGCTGATTTTGCAGCTGGAGTTGACGCCGTTGTTCCGTCGCTGGTACCATCACGCTTAACTATAGAGCCAACATCTTCTGTTTTAAATTCACAGCAGGTGCCGCATTTTGTTTTGCAGCCGGTGTTGCATTTGCATGGGTCGCAGTTGCAAGTGCCACAGCAGCTTGGATCTCTGGTGATTTCACTTCTAGTGCAGCAGCTTGAGCAGGTGCCGCAGGTGCCTGTTGAGCAGCTTGTGTCACATTTGGTGTCACATGCTTTTCCACAGCAGCTGAAGTATGTGCCGAGTTCACTGCTTGATGATGAGTCCATCCAAAATGGAACTACTTGAAAATTCGCGCCAAATTTATCTTCGGCGTGTCTGTCAATCATGCGTGCGAACGTGGTGTATTCCATGGCCAAGTTGACATTACTTGGACGTGGCATTAAGAAGGTTTTATTGTTATGAGCGAAAACCGATGCTGAGCTAACGGTCAGCAATGCGGCTAAGAGGGCTTTTATTTTATTCATTCGTATACCCCACAAATTATAACGTTTAACTTGTGACCTTAAAGTACCATGCACTAAAATTTTTTATACAATTTTAATTGCTTGCAAAAATAATCATGAAAATATTTGTATCGTTTTCTGCACGACCTCCTTTCCACTCAAAATGTATTCGGCACACATTGACCCTACCTAATTTACAAGGAGCTCGTTGACTTGATCAATGCGTCACCATCGCGTACATTTTCCACACTGCTTGACTTAATGAGACCAGTCAAGCGTAACGAATGTTGTTCAAGATATCAAGTCTTTTTTGTCCTCGCGTTTTTCACTTCACACTACGTTTTGAAAATTATACAAATCTCTGTAAAGTTAAATTTATATAAAAAGGTTGGACGGATGCAATACTTTTTACACAAAATTTTTTTTTGCATAAAAAAACGACGGAAAAGTAAGAAAACTTTTTTTGTTTAAAAGATTGACTGAAAGCGGGACGGTATGAATGACGTGTGTGTTGTAATGCTTGTGCAAATGATAACTGAAATGTTACCAATCAGTAGTTCTGGTCATGTTATGCTTGTGTTGCACATGTTTGCGCGGTTGCATCAGCAAGCGGTTGTATTGCCTGAGTTGCTTGATGATTGTGCACACGTGAGTGCGTTGTTTGTCTATGTTATTTTTTTTCTGTGGTTGTATGCCGCGCTTATCAAGCGTGTTATTTTTTTTATGCTTACTCGTGCAAGTTGTGCCAGGCTTGCACGCATTATTGTCCATGCTGCACTTGTTGTTGGCATTGCCGATGGTGTGACGGTTGTTTGTTACGGCGTGCGTAGTGTGTTGAAAAAAAATGTACCACTCTACACGAGTGTGTGCGCACACCCGTTGAGTTTGGCGCTTGGTTTTGCGCTGACAATGCTGGTGTTATTTTCGTTGCGTTGGCAAAAAAATGAAGCGCGTACAACGCGTATGACCTACTCTGGTGCACTGCAGCTTGGCCTTGTGCAAAGTGTTAGTTTGCTGTGGCCGGGGCTGTCACGTTTTGCATTTGTGTACACATTTTTGCGAGCATATGGGCTGCGGCGTGATCGTGCTTTTACGTGTACGTTTTTAGTCTTTTTGCCATTGGTAACTGCCGTTGCAGCGCGTGGTGTGCATGGCGGTGCGTTTGCAGCGATGCATGCGGTTGGGATGAGCAACATGTTGTTTGTCTTGACAACCTGTCTGGCTGCAGGGATCTTTTTTGTAGTTTGGCAGATGGTGCAAACCAAACGGTTGTGGTATTGTGCCTGGTACATGCTCGTGCCGTTGCTGAGCACATGTGTGTTGCTGATGTTCTGAAGTATTGAAAAAGTGAAAAACGACGATGTATACTCGAAGCATATGAAACAGCGTTATAAAAAAAGTGTTCGGGGGGAGAGGAACATGAATGTAAAAGGAATGCGTTTGTCGCTGAAACAAAATGGTGTGTTAGCGTGGTCGTATCAACGTGAGATTGTTGGTGCACTGTTGGCAGCACTGCTCATGTTTTGTTTGCTTGCCTGTCTTTCATATAATGGTGCGGACAACTCGCTTTTGCATTACATCAGTGGGCATGTGCAGGTCAATAACTGGTGTGGTAGCGTGGGCGCGCATGTTGCAGCGCTCTTTTTTTATGCCTTTGGCTTGTGTGCGTATGTAGCACTCGTCTTTTTGGCATTGCTTGCCGCGCGGTTATTGCAGGGAGCACAGTTATCACGTGAAGGTGTGCGTGTGCTTGCAAGTATTTTTTCCTTAGTTGTTTCTTGTGCAGTGGTTTCACACATTGCACTTTCTTTTCAGTATCAATGGAGCGGTGGATTTATTGGCAACAGTCTCATGCAGGTGCTCCACCCAATTTTTGGTTATGGTGGGTGCAGTGTGTTGTTGTTGTGTGCAGTATGGACAAGCGCGTGTGTGTTGTTGCGGTACCCGTTAATGCCAAGCCTGCTTGCATTGTTTGAAACCATCTATGTTGGACTGTGCATGGTTGCCAGCTCACTGGTGTTTGCCGTGCTCAGTGTATGGCGGGCTGCCGTGTGGGTAACGGGCCAGTGTTTACAGCTGTGGGTGTGGCCACTGCAAGTTCATCTTAACAACGATGAGCTGCGAGCTTTTTCTGCGCAGCACCAAGCGGCGGTAAAAATTGATGACGATCAGGAATCTCGTGCGGCTATGTTTGATTTTTTTGGTTCAACACAACAGGCGCCAGCCTCGAGACAATCTTTTCAAGAGCAACCGTGCTATGACGAGCAAAGCGAGCAAAGTGGTGAACGCTTTGCTCAAAAAACGTGTTACAACACAGGGCACGAATATCGCCTGCTGGGAACAACAATTACCATGCTGCCTAACACGCGCATTGCATGCAATTTGTTTGCTCCGCTGCTTATGCTTGAGGGTAAAAGCGTGGTGCAGCGTCTACAGTATTTATTGCGCGTTGCCGGTTCAATTGTGACCGAGCTGCCGCATCTTTCGTTGCTTGCGCAAAACGATTCAGACAAGGCACACGAAGTTATGCACGAAGCTACCAACCGTGCGCAAAAGCTTGAGGAAAAGTTAGCCTACTTTGGCGTAAAGGGTAAAGTAAGCGCCATCAAGCCTGGCCCATTGATCACCCTGTTTGAATATGAGCCAGAAATTGATAGTAAAATTAGTAGGATTACCGCACTTGAAGACGACCTTGCTATGGCACTTTCTGCCAGCAGCATCAGAACGATTGCTCCAATTCTTGGCAAAAACGCGGTAGGTTTTGAAATTGCAAACTATGTGCGTGAGCAGGTGTTTGTTTCAGAAATTTTTAGTACTCCCGAGTTTGCCAATGCTCGTGAGGAAATGGCATTGCCGCTTGCGCTTGGTGTTGATGTGGTTGGCGGGCCAGTGATTGAAGATTTGGTGAGCATGCCGCATTTACTCATTGGTGGGGCAACCGGTGCTGGTAAGTCGGTTGGGCTGCACGTCATTTTAAATAGCATGCTGTTTACACGTTCACCGCAAGAGCTACGTTTGGTCCTGATTGACCCCAAGCGCCTTGAGTTTTCATTGTATGCGGACATCCCGCATTTGTTATTTCCGATTGTGACGCATCCATCACGTGCGACGCAAACGTTGAAGTGGATTGTGCAAGAAATGGAGCTTCGTTATCAAACGATGGCAGAGTGTGGTGTGCGTAATATGTTAGAATATCAAGCACTGTCAGCTAAAAGTCCACAAACCTATTCGCCAATGCATTATATTGTGGTGGTTATTGATGAGCTTGCCGATTTAATGATGGTTGCGGGTAAGGAAGTTGAGATACTGATTGCGCGCATTGCACAAATGGCACGTGCATCGGGCATTCATATGATTGTTGCAACGCAGCGTCCATCAGTTGATGTTGTAACGGGTATCATTAAGGTTAACTTTCCAAGTCGCATTGCATTTCGTGTTTCAAGTAAGGTTGATTCGCGCGTTATTATTGATGGGCAGGGTGCTGAAAAGTTGTTAGGGCGTGGTGATATGTTGTATATGCATCCATCTACGTCTGGTATTAAACGTGTTCATGGTGCATACATTTCTGAAAAAGAAATTGAATCGGTCAACAACTTTTGGAAAGAGCAACAAAGTGTACAGTATTTAAACCTGCATGAGGTACTTAAAGCTGATGAGAGCGCCGCCTCTTCTGGTGAGTGTGATGAAATATATGAGCAGGTGCTTGAGTTTATCAAGTCGCAAGATGAAATATCAATTTCAAGGTTGCAACGCCAGTTTGGTATTGGTTTTAACCGTTCTGCGCGCATTATTGAACAACTTGAAGCGGATGGCATTATTGCACCAAGTCAGGGAGGTAAACCGCGTAAGGTTATTCGCTAGGCTTGACATCAGCGTGCTGAATTCATATCTTTTTCGTTTTTAGTTGTGGTGTAGGATTGAGAGGTCTGGTGTTTGTTATCATAAAATGTGCGTTTGGTAGTTAAGAAACTATTGAATTGTACTTGTTGATAGAATTTTTTTATGTCTTCCTGAACTTGTTTCAGGATCCAGACAAAGGAAAAATCATTATCTGGATGCTGAAACAAGTTCAGCACGACATAGTAGAAAGATATTTGTGACATTTATCGATTGTGCTTTTTCTTCACCAATCAAGAATATTAATTGTTTTGATTGGTGGACTTACGTTATAAAAAAAGATCCCCGATTGATTCCCTTGTTAAACAAGAGGGTAGCTTTCGGAGGGGGGAACCTTTCTTTATGGAGGAACTATGCAACTTGATCATGCTTTCTTAAAGGAATCATTGCCGTATGCATCTATCAGTGTTGAAGGCCAACAGCAGTGGCAAGCACGTGAAGTGACTGTTTCTATTGATAGCAGGCATGTAAAGCCGGAACAGTTTTTTGTTGCCCTTAAGGGTGCGCGTGTTGATGGAAACAACTTTGTTGCCGATGCGCTTGCGCGTGGTGCCTGTGGTGTATTGGTTGATGATGACGGTATGCGAAAGCTAGAAGCCGCGCCGGCAAAAGATCGCGTTGGCAAGGTGATTGTTCATGTGCCAGATAGCATGCAAGCGTTTGTAGATCTTGCTCGTGCATGGCGCGCCCAGCTACGCTGCCCGGTTGTTGGAGTAACGGGGTCTGTTGGTAAAACAACGACGAAAGAAATGATTCGTACCATTTTGCGCACGGCCGATTTTCCGGCATTTGTTTCGTACAAAAATTATAATACGCTTATTGGCACGTGTTACAATTTGCTTAATGTACCCGGCAATGTTAAGGCCGCTGTGCTTGAGTTGGGTATCAGCCAGGTAGGCGAGATGCACGAGCTTGTTGATGTTGCGCGACCAACAATTGGCTTGATTACAACAGTTTCACACGCGCACCTGCAGGGCCTGGGTGGCTCTGTTACGTGTGTTGCGGCGCAAAAGCGTGCGCTCTTTGATTTTTTTGGGGGGAGCGACATTGGCATTATTAATGGCGATGTGCCATTGCTTACAGATTTTTCTTATCCTCATCCCATTGCAAAATTTGGGTTTAAAACAAAAAATCATATTCAGGCGCGCAAGGTGCGCATAGAGCGAGACAAAGATGGTAACCTTGTTACCCATTTTGCGCTCAAATGTTACGGTAAAAAAGTTGATGTGACGATTAATGGCAATCATCCAGGGTTTGTTGTTAACGCGCTTGGCGCAGTTGCCATATCCTATTTTTTAAAAATTCCTTTTGATTTGATTGTGCGTGGCTTGCAAGCATATCAAGGATTTGAGGGACGGTTTCAATTTAAGCAGCTGAGAAATGGGAAGGGTAATTTGCTCAATGATTGTTACAATGCAAACCCTGAAAGTATGCGTGCCGCACTGGAAGCATTTTCGCAAATCAAGGTTGCTGGTTCAAAAATTGCCGTGCTTGGCGATATGCTTGAGTTAGGGGAAAAAGAGCTCTATTGGCATCGGCAGATTGGGCGTGTGCTTGCAAAACTTGCGCCACTTGATGGCCTAATCTTGGTGGGAGAGCGTGCGCGCCACATAGCATCACCGCTGTTGCAAGCAGTCAACGTCGTTACCGTGGATAGTTGGCAGCAGGCACAACAAGAACTTGAGCGTATGATTGTCAAAGATGACAGTCTTGTGCTGACCAAGGCCTCGCGTGGTGTGAATCTGTCTTTGCTTGTTGAAAAGGTAAGTCTGTAGGCTAGTTTTTTAAGGCTTGTTCTGTTCGGGAAAAAGAGCTAAGGTGAAGAGGTAATGATGTTGCGCAAGCAATAAAACAAGGAAACGCGTATGTGAGAATGGTAACTCGTCTGTAAAAAAGGAAAGGAGTGTCATGAAGCTACCAGAACACGAGCATGAGGAGAGTCTGCTCGATAGTCTTGTCAGTTTACCACATAAAATATTATGCCATCACGAAATTCAAGGTTTGCCGGAGCTTGTTTTGCATGAGCTTGGCCACGACAGTTGTTTTGGCTTAAACCGGTCAATTTATATCGTTGATAATCCCGATTTTGATTGTTCACGTGGTGTGGCCGGGTATTGTAAAGATGATTGCAAGTACCACAAGCAAGATCCCTGGCAAGAGCCGCATGCCTTTCATAAAGATATGTGTGAAGCGCCATTTGGTAAGTGTGTTCGTTCGTTCAACAACAAAAGTTTTTTGCGTAATCACAAAGACGATAATGATCACACGCTTTCACCCGATGAAATTGATGCACTGTGTAAAGCGTTTGATGTTAAAAATCCTGCCTGTTTTACCTGGAAGCAACGGCATGGTAACCACGGCATCTTAATTTTTGACGGTGGTAATGACATGCGGCTTGAAAAGCGTAAAAAAATTCTTGCAAATTGCAGCGCACTGTTAAGCTTGTGCTGAGCTAAAGCCTGTGTAGCACCGTTCGCATAGGAGTTTGTGAAAATGGTAAACAGGCGGTTAGTTTTTTTGTTGGGCGGCTTTGGCCGTAAGAGGGGGAGCTCATATCTTGGCACACACTAAATGGTGCGTCAGATTGTAAAAAAATCGTACTTATTTTTTTATCAGGCGATAGACAAAAGCCATCTTGTTGCTGTTCCAGCGTGATGTCTGGGCTGCAAACAAAGTTCCACATGCTTGTGTGTGTGGCAGTCTGTGGTTGCTCGTTATCATTTGTATGCTGCCACCAGTCAGTGATGGTGACGGTATTGTTGGTGATGTGTAGCTGCCGGTATGCTATTGGCAGTGTTTGTTGGCTTTGATAGCTGTCTGATATGGTGATTGTTTGATCATTATACTCAATGTGGGGGTGTGCGGTGCTGATTTTTTGCGGCAAGACAAATAAGTCCTGTTGCCCTTTAATGCTGTTGGTGTTGGCAAGGCCAAAGGTGTTGTGTTGTTGCCAACTTCTAAAGTGATTGCGCCATTGTCCGTGCGGTGTGTAGACAAAACTGCCAGGGTCGATAAAAATTGGCTGCCCATCACACGAGATGGTAACAGCCAATTGATCTTGATGAAAATGTCCTGATGGTTGTCTGTCTTGGTAGCTGGCATGACGAAACGTAATGTGCCAATGCTGACCGCGTACAATGGTTATGCCAAAGTCATGATAGGTTGCAAGATTAGGCATAGTTTGTGGCTTTGTGGCTATACCAAAAACAATTTTTCCGCTATCATCATCGCCAATGCGTGCTGTATTGCCACCATGGTCTGTGCAGTCATCTAAAAACTGCTGCATGCGCACATGTTTTACAATCAGTTGGTTTGGCATAAACGTGTGCGTGAGTGCAAAGAGTGCGCGCAGGTGGGCAAGCATTTCACACACGAGTTTGTGGTAGGCGGTTGAGCCTTCATAGCTGGTGCCTTCGCCAAAAATTTGCTGATTAAATTGATCAAGCAAAACTTGAATGTGTGTCTGATAATTCAAGGTTATGTCACCCCTAAAAAAGAGCGTAAGATAGGCGTGACCAAGCAAGTCTGCAAGGTAATGATTGTTTGGCCGGTCGCTGGTTTCCCAATTATTTTCAAGGTAGTGCAAGTGGTCATACAGGCTGCACACCACACGTTGCCAAAAAGTTTTTGGCAACGTTGTCTCATCAGAAAAAAGCGTGAGCGCCCAAACCATATTGATGGCACGAATGCCAACTTCCATAGGGCAGACCCAGTTGATGCCTAGCAGATATGGGTTATTGGTGATCCAGTCAGTGAGTTGTTTTTGAAATGTTTGTGCATAGCCAACGGCACGTTCTTGTTCTGCTTGTTGGTAAGCCAGCCCGAGTGTGACAAGCTGATGCAAGCGTGAGAGCTCCCAGCAGGTTTTAACATCGGGGCCGGGCATTTGGTCTTTGCCGTGTGCGCAGGGTGAGGCGGTTATACGTTGGTAAAATGCAGTTTGCCAGCTGGTAGGGCTGGTAAAACCGTGACGTGCGGCTTGGTGGTCAGTGTGCCAGTCTATCGGGCCTTGGCCAAAGGCAAATGGCTCGTATCCAAGTACTGCAATGTTGCCGTCACAAATTTGGTCTGCTTGGTCGATCAGCTCAAACGGGTCGGTGCTCAGTTCTGGCGCAAGCCTTGTAATGAGGGGGTGTGCAATGAGTTTGTGCACTATTTTTTTTGCCGGTAGGTTCTGCCAAAATTGCTCAAAGTCGGCCGAAAGGGTGTGTGTTTTTGCTACTTGGCTCCAGTGGTGTCCAGCTGAGCCTGCTAATGCCTTGGTGCGCCAGGTGTGACCAAATGTGGCTCGATGGAGGCGTGTTTTTAGCGCATTGCAGGTGCCACCTATACCGAGCTCGCGTGCTCTGCTACAATAGTATAATATTTTCATAGATTCCATGCTCCTTTTTGACATGATTGAATCAAAGAGTTACGGCAAAAAGTTCCAGGTTGACTATGTTATTGTCGCCCTGATGTTTTTCTCGTCACCAGGTCTGTTTTCTGGCTTTGGCTAGGCCAGATCCCGATCCAAGGCTCGTCACTCCGGGCTTGATCCGGAGTCCATTTCTAAAGATAGAACCTACTATTTTATCTGGGAAAGACGTGGCTTCCGGTTCGTAGGCAGGATGACGAGTTTGAATTGTAAGCAACCTAACACAAAAAAATTGCAAAGCATACAAAGCGCATAAGCAGGTTGCCAGAGATAGCTTAGCATTATACTATTGCGTGATACTATTGCGTGTGGAGAACACGGTGAAGCTAAAAAAATTGCCACTAGGTATACAAGTTTTTGAACAAATTATCGAGCATGACTATGTTTATGTCGATAAAACCGAATATGTTTATGCCATGATTTCTTCCGGGTCGTGCTACTTTCTTTCACGTCCACGTCGTTTTGGTAAGTCGCTGACGCTTTCAACGTTGGATGCTATTTTTTCAGGCAGAAAGGAATTGTTCAAAAACCTTTGGATTGATAAGAGTGATTGGGGATGGAAAAAATATCCTGTGCTGCGCCTGGATATGTCCAGTGTTTCCTGTCAAAATGTTCAGGCCTTTAGGCAAAGCTTAGGTGTTTGCCTTGATCTACTTGCACGTAGGCACAATATTGTTATCGACCAAAGTTGGCATGCAGGTGACAAACTTAAGGCAATTGTTGAGCAGTGTGCCAGAAAAGGTCCTGTGGTGGTGTTAATTGATGAATACGATGCGCCGCTACTACAACATTTGCACAATATTGAAGATGCCGAGTGTATCAGGACTGAATTGCGTTGCCTGTATGCTCCGCTTAAGGATTTGCAGAAATACTTACGGTTTGTTTTTCTGACCGGGGTAAGTAGGTTTTCAAAAACATCTATTTTTTCTGGATTGAACAATTTAACTGACTTAAGCATGCATGGAACATATGCTGCGTTATGTGGGTATACGCAAGCTGAGATAGAGCATTATTTTGCAGACCACTTGGATCTCGTTGCTCAGCGGTTACGCTTGCACAAATCTGTGCTCATCGACCAGGTGAGGTCTTGGTACAATGGATATCGGTTTAGCGCCTGCTCAGAAATTTCTTTGTACAATCCCATATCTGTTTTGTCGTTGCTTGATCGAAAAGAATTCAAAAATTTTTGGATGGAGACTGGTAGCCCGTCATTTTTAATAAAACTGTTTGTGCAGGGGCAGCTTGCCCCCAAGGACATTGACAACAGTTGGGTAAGTGAAAGTACGCTCAGCAGTTTTGAGCTGAGCAATATTAACTTGCAAACAGTTATGGTTCAGGCTGGATATTTAACAATCAAGGATTATGTGTTTAAAAATAATCGCTCCCGCTATCTGCTTGGTTATCCAAATCATGAGGTTAAGCAGTCATTTATAGAGTGTATTATTCAAAACTTACTAAAAACTGAGCCGACGCTTGTTGAGAGTTATGCCGAGGCGTTGCGTGATGCTCTTTGCCAGTCAAGGCTAGAAAAATTTATAGATTTGTTTAAAGAGTTGATGACACAAATTCCATATGATTTGTATGCATCAACAGAAAAACATTATCAGACTATTTTTTATGTGACCTGTTTGGTTGCAGGTTTTGAGCCTATTGCTGAAGATCACACAGCGCGTGGACGCATTGATGTAACATTTGAACACGAACATGTTATTTATATCATTGAACTTAAAATTGGTTGTAGCGCTGACAACGCGCTTGCACAAATACATGAAAAGCGTTATTACGAAAAATTCTTAAATAAAGGTAAACGGATTGTTTTGCTTGGTATTTCGTTTGATGTGCAGGCAAAAACAATCGGTGAATGGAAACAAGAAAATTTATAAATTTAAAGGATATCATGGCACAACAAAAGGTTATTTTAACGGGTGATCGTCCAACTGGCCCACTGCACTTGGGCCACTTTGTTGGCTCGCTGCAAAATCGACTTAAACTGCAACATGAGGGCAAGCAGTATGTTATGCTGGCTGACGTGCAGGCACTAACCGACAACGCAGACAACCCAGAAAAAGTGCGTAACAATATTTTTGAAGTGATGTTAGATTATTTGGCTGTTGGTATTGACCCCAAGCTCAGCACTATTTTTGTGCAGTCAATGATTCCAGAAATTGCCGAACTTGCCATTTTTTATTTTAATTTGGTGACCGTTGCGCGTGTGCAGCGCAACCCAACGGTCAAAGACGAAATTAAACAGCGTGGTTTTGGCGACAGCTTGCCCGTCGGTTTTTTTGTCTACCCTATTCACCAAGCTGCCGACATTACCATTGTCAATGCTGACCTGGTGCCGGTAGGCAGTGACCAACTGCCCATGATTGAGCAAACGGCTGAGATTGTGCGCAAGTTCAACCGTTTGTATGGGCCTGTATTTCGTGAGCCGCAGGCGGTTATCCCGCAAACGGCTGGGCGTTTGCCGGGCCTTGATGGCAAAGCAAAAATGAGTAAGTCACTGGGCAATGCTATTTTTCTTTCTGACCAGCCTGATGAACTGACCAAAAAGGTTATGAGCATGTACACCGACCCTAACCATGTGCATGTTAACGACCCGGGTCAAGTTGAGGGCAACACGGTGTTTGCCTACCTTGATATTTTTGACCAGCGCACTGATGAAGTGGCTGAGCTTAAGGCACACTACCAGCGTGGTGGGCTTGGTGACGTGGTACTGAAAAAACGCCTTAATGAAGTGTTGCAGACATTACTTGAACCGATTAGAACGCGCCGTCAGGAGCTTGCCAAAGACCGTGGCCAAGTTATGCAGTTGCTGCAGGAAGGCACAGAACAAGCACGTGCTGTTGCCAGTCAGACCATGCAGTCGGTTAAAGCGGCGATGAAGATTGATTATTTTTAGATTTTGAATAGTCATCGAGCGAGCCTACCCTCTTGCTTGCTCAGGGGGCATCCGGGTTTCTTCTCGTCATCCTCTGGCTTGACCAGGGGGATAACGATTCATGAGCAGCGTCTACAACTGTCCAAAGTGTTGAGAAAGCCTGCTGAGAAGATAGGTGGCTACGACTGACAAGTTTGCTTGCGAAAAAAAAATCGTCGTCCCCGGCTTGGTCGGGGATCTAAAAAATTAAAAGTGAAATAAATGATGTAAGGGTTGTATGATTCTTACAAAGGAGATCCCCGATCGGCGTCGGGGATGACCCCCAGAAAAAAACGTCTATAAAAAAATATCGCATTCAAACGTAAAGTAACACTTTGGACAGTAATGGATCGGAGTCCAGGGTGACGAGATTGAATGCTATGTTATAAGTACAAGTTGCTGCATGACGTTTCAAAGTTATGGGGAGCGTATAGCTCCCCCTCTGTTTTTTAGTGCCATGCAATGTAATACTCGTCATCATCAAGTCCGGAGCCACGAGCCTGCCCTCTTGCGTGATCAGGGGAGTCACCCGGACCGAACACGCGTCATCAAGCTTGTCCTCTGGCTTGACCAGGGGAGCCCACGAGCCGTGATCCATTCTCCTACAGCTACTACTTCTTCTGCGCCTCTCGCCATTCTGCTACAGCATCTGCGACAAGTTGCTCTGCGTCGTCTGAGTGAATGGTTGGAACAAGTCTTTTTGCTTTAAATGATTTTTGGGCAAGCTCTTTCATTTGACCTCTTTGTCTTTGTATGTGCAGCTCGCCAGCTTTATTAAAATCGAAATATTCAATAGGAGCTTTTGTATCACTATAGGTTTTGAAAAGGTGTTCAAAATACCCATGAAAATCTTCACCCATAGCTAATACCCAACTTGCAACAAGTTCATTAACTTCTTTTTTATCTACCCCAGAACCTTGCAGTAACTGGTTGGTGTAACGCAGAAGATTGGCTGCTAGGGTGTCTATTTCTGTTTTGTGCTGTGAGTTGGTATAGTCTTGCTTGTCTTCATACAGGTTTTTGACTGCATTAAACTGAGCATCATCGTCTTCATCAACTTCTACACCACCCTCTTCTGGTGGTGCTTCTGACTCTTTACGTTTACGTTCTTCTTCTTCTTCCCTGCGCTCACGTTCTAGGCGTTCACGCTCTTCTTGTTCTCTGCGTTCACGTTCTTCTTTTTCTCTGCGTTCACGTTCTTCTTTTTCTCTTTGCCTTTGTTCAAAGCTCTTTTGAGTTGCAGCGGCTCTTTTTTTAGGAGCTGCTCGACCTTTTGTTTCTTGCCCCATTCTTGGGCCGCTACCGCCTGAGGGTACGCCAGCGCCGGGACTAGATTTTTTAGCTTCTGTATCTGGCTGCTTTGGCTCTTCTTTTTTCGGCTCGCTCTCTGGTTTCTTTGGCTCCGCCTTTGGCGCGCTTGCACCGCTTACCAGATACATGAGGTTGCTGAGTTTGAGTTTGGTGAGTGCTACTTGGGCAAACACTGGATCAACGTCGACGGTTTTAGGTTTTTCTGGCTCTGAAGCAGGTTCTGGTTTTTTAGTCTTCATGTTTTTTAAGGCGCTGAGAACCTTTTTAATTTGAGGTTGTATCTGTGCAATTCGTTGGGTAAGTTGTTCTGTGCTGTAGGCATCAGGTGATGCTTCAAGAAGTAAGATCAGTTCATTAACTGCTTGTATAACAGTTTGTTTCTCAGGGGACTCTGGTTCTGATTCAAGCTCTGTTAATATTGCTTTGTGTGTTTTAATATGCTTGTTTTTTAGGCTTTTCAGTTCTTCAAGCTTTTTGTTTCGTTCAACGAGTTGCTGCTCTTGGTTTCTTTGTGCCTCACGTTCGCGTTGTTCTCGCTCTTCCCTTGCACGTTGTTCGCGTTGCTCGCGCTCTTTGCGTAGACGTTCATATGCACGCTTCTCAGCTTCTGCTGCTTTGTCTTGATCTTTGGTTTTCTTCTTGTAGTCATCGTGTTCAGCTTTTGGTAGTGATGCTTTTCTTGCTTCTAGCTCGTCTGCCTTTGCTCCGTCTTCTTCAGCTACTGCAATCTTGATATCACTAAAGTTAATGGTACCGGCACCACCAAAGCCAACATAGGCGATATTTTTTATACCTTTATCTACGCGGTGCTTGAGGATCGTGTTCTCTTCGCTTGGGCTGTCGCCGTAGCCAGCGGTAATGGTGTTGCCAAAAAATTGAACCCAAAATGGATTGCTTTCGCTGTCGGCTTGTACGGCATGGTCTGCAGTGTGAACTAGTTCACTGTCTCCATGTTTAAAAATTGCCCATTTTGAGTTTTCCCATCCGCCAAAGACGATGGCATAGCCTTGCAATTCCTCTGTTTTGACGGGGTCTTGTTTTGTGGGTGAGAGCCCGACATAAAAATCATTTTGCCCTTTGCCAACGTTAAAGGTGATCAGCCCTTGTTGTTGTTGCGGTAGCTTCCAGGATTCGTCGAATGTTATTTTGTATTCATGGTTTTTGTTTAATGCAGATAATATCGTGGGCTCTGGGGTTGGTTCAGTGGCTGGCTCCGGCTCCGTCGGTTCAGGCTCCGGCTTTGCCGATTTAGGTTCTGGTTCGGGGTGAGGATCAGTTTTTTTCTTCTCTGCTTCTTTTTTCTTTGCATCTTCAGCAGCTTTTTTTGCCTCGCTTTGTAGCTTGATTGCTGCCTCTACTTTTGTTGAGAGGTCATGTATAGTTTTTGGATCTTGAGGTTGAGCTCCTGCAAAGAAAGTGTAGGCAGTTGTTTGGGGTGCTGTGTTTTTATATTTGGTTACTCCGTCTGAATCGGTAACAGTGTCTATAACTTGGGTTTTAAACGTGTTTGGTTTCTCTTCGGTTGTCTTTTGCAGGAGGTGTGTGTTCAATTTGGAGACTAAGAGATTATAACTTCTGTCATTGTGGATAGTTTGTATATCATTTGCTGTTATCACTTGTGCTAGCTGGTTTGCGATGTTGTTGGCCAGCGCTTGTTGCATAGCAGATTGCTTTGTTGTGACTTGAGGTAGCGTGGGCATAACTCTCTGTTGAGTCATTATAGCTCCACTATATTGTGCTCCGGTGAGAAGTTTGCATGTTAATTCAATGTATTGATTAAGCGCTGTTTTGGTTTGTTCATAAGCCGTTGTATTAGGTTTTGTTCCTGAGACCCCAAGCACGGAGCCTACGCTTTCCCAAAATCCCTTTTTTGGCTCAAGCCCTTTAAGCTCGTTGTAAAGCGGTTCTATGTTTGGGTGCCCTTTAACTTGATTGGTAATCTCTTGTACTTTTGTTTGATCGACTATGAGCGTTACAGATTTTGGCGTACCACTAAACATGGCCCATGCCTGACCACTGAGCAAAAGCGCTAGGGCTAGTACGACAAAAAATCTAAACACGTTTAGTTTTGCCATCATTTTCCTTTTTATTTGGCACTAATTTTGTGCATGAGATTTATCATTTTTAGCTTCATAATTTGTAGCTGGGTGAGTGTTGCATCTTGTGATGGTTTTTCTGGAGTACTTTTTTTCTTTTCGGGGGGTGTTGAAGTTTGTGTCTTTTTCCAGGCTACTTTAGCATTGTTTACTTTTTCTTTTAGGTGGTTGATGTTTAAGGCCTGTGTTACATCGACTAAGTATTTTTGGTGGACAAAGTTTTGGTTGGTTGTACCTGTGAAGGATGGAAGGTCACTTGGAAACCATGTGTTCACTTTTGCTATGAATGGCTTTACAAGTTGGTTGCTGATTTTGCTTTCGTCATCATTAATGTTTTTAAGTGTTTCCTCTGTTAAGCTTATGTACTTGTTGCTTGTGAAAAATGTGGCTAACCCTGCAGAGAAAAGGCTCGGTTGTCTATCTCTAGGAATGACGATGCCTTGATGTAGTTCGCAAAAAAGTAGGATGAGATCTTCAAGAGTTTTTTTAGTTTTTGGCTGACCTGAAGACCAGGGAATCCAACTGGGGCTAACTTCAGCTATAAGCTTTTTAATCGAATCTTTTTCTAAGACGTTGTTATAAAGTGTTGTTATATCAGTGTCTGTTTTTAGGGAAAGATCAGATTCTTTCTGAGATGATTCGGCTCCCCACGCACTGCTCGTAAACAAAAAAGTAACTATTAGTACTACAAACATTGTATGGGATAACTGCTTTGCCATGGGTTTCCCTTTTTATTTAGCACTAATTTTGTGTATAAGATCCATCATTTTTAATTTCATAATTTGTAGTAAAGTCAGCGTTGGTTCGGTTTGTGTCTGCTTGCCATGCTCGTCATTGTATGCTTTGAGTGTTGCTGTTATTTTTTCGGCAAGACTATCTCTGGTGTTAATGCTTGTAGGGCCTGCGTGTGCATAGTAATGGTAAGCTGTCTGTGTCAGGTCTATGCCAAATGTTGTTTGTATGTTTTGCATCCATGTGTCTATTTTGTTTGCAAAGTTTTGTGTCAGCTCATCAAGCTTACTGCCTTGTTGAAACATGTTGGTATTGTGGATCTCTGTTATTTTTGTTTCTGTTAATTCAAGATAACTGCTGTTGATAAAGAATGTAGTAATTTCTGAAGGGAGTGTGAGGGGATTTTTTTCTTTTTTTATGTGGGTACCAGTGAGGAGTGAGCAGATATGGTCAACAAGTGCTTCAAGTATTTTTTGTGTGTTACTGGTAATGGAGGTAACAAATAGGTTAGTCGGAGGGGCTTGTGCAATGAGTTTTTTCATATCTTCTGTTGCAAGCACGTCTTGCTTGAGCTGCTCAACAGCTTCTGGTGAGTTAAGGTTGAGGTCTTGTGCGGGTGGGGTTGGATCGGCTGCGTGGGAGATGGTGCCAGAGTTTAAAAGCATTGCAATTGATAAGGCCAACAATAGAAGGGAACGTGTCTTTATTTTCATACCACTCGTCCTTTGTTTGTGTCATGCTCAAACAGTACCTGGATAAATCAGAGCACATAGCTCAGCAAGACATATGATTGTTATTAAAAAAAAGAATAACAATCTTATGCTGGCAGAAGTTGGGCGAAGTGGTCAATAATTTGTAGGACTTGATGTCTTTATGATGTGAACCGGGCATAGAGGCTGCAGGGCAGCATGCGTTTGTCACTGGCATGAGCCAGACTTAAAAGAGGTCGGCGTGTGTGCCAGTCCTAATAAAAATGATTTCGGTGTCAGTTTTTTTGTAAATGAGAAGCCAGTCTGGCTCGATGTGACATTCCCAATAGGTACTGTATGGGCCCTTGAGTTTATGATTACGATTTTTTACGGGTAATTTTTTTGACTCAAGTAAAGCTTGCATGATCTGCCTTATCTTGGACATATCTTTGGAGCGCTTTTTTTGGCGTTGGATGTCTTTTGTAAATTGTTTTTGGTAGATAGCTATTAACATTGCCTAGATGCCCAATTTCTCAAATAAATCGTCGATATTTTTTGCTTTTACAAGATTTTTCTTTTGTTCAGTATCCTTGATTGCTTGGCATGTTGTTTTATTGGGTTTTTTTTCTGTGTAGAGGTGCTCAATTGAGTCAATGACAAGCTGCCGCATGCTTTTTCCGGTTACCAAAGCAAGAGCTTTCAGGCGTTTGTGGTCTTGTTTTGGAATATCGATTGTTAGGCGAGAAAATTCATTCGTTTGAGGTTTCATGGTTGGCCTTTCTTTTCCTTTAATTATTCTTTACTTGCTCTTAAGTAAAGAATAACAGATTTAAAGAAATAAAGAAAGTTTTGGTAGCATTTATCCTTTGAACCGGGCATAAAGGCTGCAGGGCAGCATGCGTTTATCGCTGGCATGAGCTAGTTCAAGTTCACCAACGTCAAGGGTCACGTCTGGGTAAAAGTCGGTAAGTACGTTGGCAAGTACGGTAGGCGAAAAGCCCATCGAGTACCCGTTAAAAATAACAAAGTGAGGCTGGGGTACGAGCAGACGTGTGCATAATTGGAGCAGCTCAAGTACGTGTTTTTCAAACTCAAAGATTTTGCCTTTGTGGCTGCGGCCAAATGAGGGTGGGTCCATAATGAGTGCGTCGTAACGCTTGCCCCGTTTAAGCTCTCGTTTGACAAAGGTTGCACAGTCGTCAATTATCCAGCGGATTGGTGCATTGGCAAGGCCACTGTTTTGGGCATTGGTTCGAGCTTGGCTGATGCTGGGCTTTGACGCGTCAACATGGCAAACCTGTGCCCCAGCAGCAGCTGCACAAAGAGTGGCTGCGCCGGTGTAGCCAAATAAGTTGAGAACTGACAAGTCTTTTTTGCTTTGGGTGATTGCATCAATCATCCATGACCAGTTGGCCATTTGTTCGGGAAAGACGCCAATGTTTTTAGAGCCACTCGCTTTGAGCTGACAGGAGATTGATATTTTTTTGTACTCGTACTGGAAATGCCAGTCAGGGGGTAAGCCCTTTTTATGCTGCCAAGCCCATTTGTCAGCATTGTTTTTTGCGTATGTTGCGTGTGCTTTGCTCCATTCGTGCTTGGGCAGGCGTGGTTGCCAGACGCAGTTTGTGTCTGGTCTGATGATGCGTGTTGAGCCGATTTGCTCGAGTTTGCGGCCGTGGCCAGAGTCGAGTAGTTGATAGTTTGTGTTTGTTATCATAATTATCGTAAGGTCCTGTGTGTAGGTATGGTATTTGGGTGGCGTATGTTATTTTTTTGTCGTCATCCCCGAGCCTGTCCTCTGGCTTGATCAGGGGGACGATCGGGGATCTTTTTTATTTTACAGTTATTGCAAAAAATAATTAAGTTTTAAGGTGGTTTTTGAATTTTTTAGATTCCCGATCGCCGTCCATTACTGTCCAAAGTGTTTTGAAATAAGTTTTTTTGCGGGACACACATTCCCCCCTTGGGTCGTCCCCGGCTCGGTCGGGGATCCAGATAATGGTTAGTCAAGTTCTGGATTCCCGCCTTCGCGGGAACGACGAATTTGGAATATCAAGATGCGTAACAATTCGTCTCTTTACAACTATTCTTGTATCACTTTGGACAGTAATGGACGGCGTCGGGAATGACAATTTTTTTTAGCAAGCAAATTTTGTACGGGTAGCTATCTTAGTCTGAGTGAGAGCATATAAATTTATTAATTTCTAGTCATCGCTATTTACCAAGTGGTCAAGTTTGTTGAGAGGATGTTTTTCGTCACACATTTTAGCCAGCTGCTGGTTTGAAATGTGTGTGTAAATTTCGGTGGTTGAAATTGTTTTGTGTCCGAGCAGTTCTTGAATGACGCGTAGGTCAACGCCCTGATGAAGCATGTGTGTGGCAAATGAGTGGCGGATTTTGTGCGGTGTCAGGGTACGGTCGACTTTTAAAAATTTGCGAAACATTTCAAAAATACGTTGCACTGAGCGTGTGGTAATTTTGCTGCCGGCATAGTTTAAAAAAAGGTAGGGTTCATTGTCATCTTTGAGCAGCGTTGGCCGTTCAATATTGATGTACTGCTCAAGTTGTTTTTGTGCTTTTGCGCCAAACAAGACAATGCGTTCTTTGCGGCCTTTGCCCAAAATCCTGATTGCTCGCTCACTAAAACTGATGTCGTTAAGCCTGATGTTGACCAATTCGCTACAGCGAATGCCGGTTGCGTACACTAACTCAAAAATTGACTTATCGCGGTGTGGAAACTTGGTGGGGAGGTTGTCGTTTTTGATAGCATCAAGCAGATAAAAGATTTCATCAACGCTGAGTGTTGCGGGTAGTTTTTTGTCCAGACGTGGTGACTTGAGATTGATGGTGAGTTTAATGCCTTGGTTGTGTAAAAATTGCTGAAATGAGCGTAGTGTTGAGAGTTTGCGTGCTAGTGATGACTTACTTACCTTTTTATAAAAAAGTGAGACAGCGTAGCGACGCAAAACGGTGTCCAAATCGAGTTTAACCTTTTTCTCTTTTTCTTTAATACGCTCCCAAAAGGCACAAAGCTGGTCAAGGTCACTTGCGTATGCGCGCAGCGTGTGAGCTGAGGCATTCTTTTCAACCTCTAAAAATGATAAAAAATCTTTTACTTTTTCTTTAAACTGTGCAATATCCACAAAGGCCTCCTTGTACGTCTGCGCGTTTGTATGATAGTGACGAAACATTCATCAGTGTAGACAAACCATTTGGCAGATGGCAAAGCGTTTTGTTATTGGCTTCAAACAGTCCCAACTAAGAGGAAAAGTGTGAGCGAGCATGAGTATATCGAAAAATTGATTAACCTGCTGCAAAAAAACACAAAAAGTTTTATGCAGCCGCTTATTGACATTGTCATTGATGAGTTTGGGCACGAGCCATATCTTATTTTGATTGCATGCTTGTTGAGCTTGCGAGCAAAAGACAGTACCACCGTACATGTATGTCGTGAGCTTTTTGCTCGGGTAAAAACGCCACAGCAGCTGTTGAAGTTGCCGGTTAGTGAGCTTGAGCGCATCATTTTTAAAACGGGGTTTTACAAAAATAAGGCAAAAGTGTTGCGTGGTGTAAGCAATGTGTTGCTTGAGCAGTATGGTGGTAAAGTGCCCGATAAGTATGATGAGCTGATCAGCATTGATGGTGTTGGGCCTAAAACTGCCAACTTGGTGCTTGGCATGGCGTTTGGCAAGCCGGCTATTTGCGTTGACACGCACGTGCACCGTATTTCAAATCGGCTAGGGCTGATTAAGACAAAGACGGTTGAGCAGACAGAGCAGCAGCTTAAAAAGGTGTTACCACAAAAATATTGGACGGTGTGGAATCATTTGCTGGTTATGTGGGGACAAAATGTGTGCGTGCCGATTTCCCCTAAGTGTAGCGAGTGTGTGTTGAAACCACATTGTAAAAGAATTGGGGTCATTAAAAGTCGATAAAAAAGGCGTGCTATTGTTTAGTATAGCTGAAAAGTTGGGTGATTATTTTGTTAATTTCTTTGGATTCTTCAACGATATCTTTGCGTATGGTTGAAACAAAATGTGAGCCCGAATGTATGAAGTTGGCTGCTGGATGTGCTTGGCGAATGGCCTGTAGTGTTTTTAAGCCGAAGTAGATATTGAGGGGCCACCAAAATGCAAATTGGCATGTTCTAATCAAACGTGATTTTTGAGTTTTGAAGAAACTTGGCATTAAGGTTTTAGCCTTAGTTACTGCTGGGGCTGTCCGTGGATACAGGCGTGTAATTTTTTGAAGTGCTTCCGGGATAAAAGATTTCACTTTCATTGTCCAACAAAAAGCCCAGAGAAGGCTAAACTTAACCGCTCGCTCGTGTTCTTCGTGGTTGATTTGTTTTGGCGATTGCATGTTTGCGGTTTGCGCCAAGCACGCAATCAAAAGTGCCAAGGTGATACGTTTTTTCATAGTAAGCCTCCATGCCGGGGTGCGTGGTTAACCTTTTTTTGCACCTACTCGTTCTTTAATCCACTTACAAGTGTCAGCGCCTGTGTTGTACGTTTTTGTCCAGAAGTCGGCTATACTTGACAAGGTGCTGCGTGAAAGTGTTGCCATGTTGTCTGTTTCGATTGCTAGGTCGCGTATAGTTCTTTTTGTAAAGTTTATTGGTGGTTCATAAAATGGCGAGTTGTTGTTTTTTTTATGAGCCTGTTGCATCGCTCCCCATGTGCTTGCTGTAAAATAAGCAAGAAATGGCATTGTCATGGCTAGGCATGCGAAGTGATACGCTTTTCTTTTTAAGCCGTTTTCGTTTTTAAGTGGTTTTGAAAAAAACGCTTTGGTACTACGATAAAAGCTCAAGCTAGTTAAGAAAGAAAAGATAGCAAATTTTTGTGCAGCTTGATGTGCAGTTTCTTTCCTTTCCGTGCGAACATTTTCACCCTCATCAGAGGAAAACCAGCCAGCATGAGTTTGGTTGGTAGCAGCGACAAGCATGAGTGAGAGTAGAATATATTTTTTCATGATACCTCCATTTTGAAAAACTATATAAATGTTATTTGTAATTTAGTATTACATGGTACTATTTTCACATAGTATCTTATTTTTGTCAAATGCTCTGCTGGAGCTGCTTTTTGAGTTTCCATAGTTGATCGAAAGCCTGTTTGGGGCTTAATTCATCTAAATCAAGTGATTGCAGGGACTCAAGAGCAGGGTGATATGTTTGATTGGTGCTACTGGCAGGTGTTATTTGTGTCTTTGATGCGTCTTGGCTTGCCAGGGAGGAGGTATTGAGCAGGTGTAGAACTTCGTGTGCTCGAGCAATGACTGCATCGGGCAAATGGGCAAGTTTTGCAACATCGAGTCCAAAGCTGCCCCTGGCAATACCGGGAATGATGGTGTGCAAAAAATTAAGGTGTTGGCCCTGTTTGTGACACGCCATGTGGTAGTTGGCGATGTGCGGCTTATGTTGTGCCAATGTGGTCAGCTCATGGTAGTGGGTAGCAAATAGGCAGCGGGCATTAATGGTGTCGGCGATATACTCTAAAATGGCCTGAGCCAGGGCAATACCGTCAAAGGTGCTGGTGCCCCGTCCAACTTCGTCAAGGATGATGAGGCTGCTTTGCGTTGCATTGGCACAGATAAGCGCTGTTTCTTCCATTTCAACCATGAAAGTACTTTTGCCATCGGCAACGTTGTCTGATGCGCCGATTCGAGTAAAGACTTGGTCGACAATGCCCAAGCTAGCTGCCTGAGCAGGTACAAAGCTGCCGCATTGTGCCATTATGCTGATCAGGGCGACCTGGCGCAGGTAGGTTGACTTACCACCCATATTTGGGCCGGTGATTACCCATACCGACTGGTCATCGTCCAGGGCTGTGTCGTTGGGAACAAAGCGAATGGGCTGTGTTCGTTCAACAACTGGATGTCGGCCCTGTGTGATGGAAAAACGATGTGCATCATTAAATGTTGGTTGGGTGTAGTGTTGGTCATGGGCAACTGCTGCAAAGCTGTAAAGTGCGTCGCATTGTGCAACTGCTTGCGCGAGCGTGCGCAGCGAGTTGAGGTATGTGGCGACATCTTTTTTGATTCGTTCAAAGGTAGCCTTTTGTGCTTGATCAATATCTGCATTGGCGCTCAAAATGGCTTGCTCAAGATTTTTAAGTGGCTCGTTGATGAAGCGTTTTCTGCCAGAAAGGCTCTGTTGATGAAGGTAGTGAATGGGAACTTTATCAAGATGTGTGTTGGTCACCTCAATGTAATAGCCGGTAACTTGGTTGTAGCCAATTTTAAGGCTACCAATGCCTGTTTTACTGCGCTCATGCGCTTCGAGGCGAGCAATTGACTGTTGACTGTTTTCAATCAGGTTTCTGAGTTGATCAATACGTTGGTCAAAACCTGGTTTGATGATGTAAGGTTGGCTGGGGTCATCGTTCAGACTTGCATCAAGCAGTTGAACTAGCGGGGTAAAGTCACACATGCTTTTGTGCATGGTATGGGCTATATCCCCCGTGAGGTTGTCATGCAAAAACTGCTTGAGCTGTGGGATATGGGTGAGTGAGGTTTTGAGCGTGGTATAATCGTGCAGCGTTGCAGAGCAAAGTGCGATGCGGCCAATGATGCGTTCAATGTCGGCAATTGAACTGAGCTGATCAGCAAGTAGTTGGAGCAATGTTGGTCGTGCGTGAAGTTGTTTGACAACTTCGTGGCGTGCGGTGATGGCATCTTTTTGTACCAGTGGCTTGGTTAGCCATTTTTTGATGGTACGCGATCCCATCGGAGTTTTTGCCTGGTCCAGGACAAAGAGAAGGGTGTTTTTTCTGCTTCCATCGTTATTGTTTTTAACCAGTTCGAGGTGTTTTTGTGTGGTGCTATCAAGGAGTAAGTAGTCGTCTGGTTGGTAAAATTGTATTGTTTTGAATTGTGTGAGTGACGGCGCGTTATTTTTTTGTAGGTAGCGATGCAAGAGTGCCAGGCTGCTGCAAACTATGGGCTGCTGGTTAATTTGTTCATGTACGCTTTGTTTGAATTGTTGCTGGAGCCAGTTTTTAGTTTCGTACTCTTGTTCGTCCACATGAATAGGCTCGATATTAAGACCTGGATGATCTATGATACTGGTACAGTATCCCATTTTTTTTAGCTGTGTGAGCAAGTTTGAGTTTTGTGCCGTGGCCGGGAGTACAATTTCGTCTGGGAAAAAACGGGTGAGCTCAGATTCGAGCAACCGTTGTTGACTCGTGGGAATGACGGTTGCAAAGATTTGTGCAGTGAGTAGCTCTGAAAAAACCATACCCAGGTTTTCGCGTGTTGGAAACAGTGTCAGCAGATAGGATGCTGATTTTTCATCAAGCATAAGGCCGTCAGTCAGCGTTCCGGGGGTAAGCACTCGGGTGACGCCGCGCTCAACCACGGTGCCTGGTTGGGGCTTTGAGAGTTGTTCGCATAATGCTACCTTAAAACCGCCTTTGATGAGCTTGATCAGATAGTGATTGAGGGCATGAACCGGAATGCCACAGAGTGGAATATCTTCACCCTTATTTTTACCACGCTTGGTTAGCGCGATTGCAAGAAATGATGAGGCGAGTTTGGCATCGTCAAAGAACAGCTCGAAAAAATCACCAACTTGAAAAAAGAGCAGCGTGTCTTGGTATTGGGCCTTAATATCGAAATATTGCTGCATGAGTGGGGTTGGTTTATCATGTATATTTTTTTTCATCATCATAGTTGCGTACTCGTCTAAATAACAGTAAACTCATTTGCCTTTCTTGTATGAAAGTCTATTCTAAAGGGGGAGAAAGACAAGGTGTGGATGATTTTTGATATGCTTTTTAAGACTTTATTCTCAAAAGAATAAAAAGGTATAAACATGATTATAACGATTGATGGTCCCGCTGGAAGTGGAAAAAGCTCCGTTGCCCGAGCACTTGCTAAAAAATTGGGGTATTACCATCTGAGCACTGGGCTTTTATATCGGACACTTGCTTATATCTTGATCTTGCAAAAAGGCACCATCTGTTGTCAAAAGTTTTTGCGCAAGCCAGAGCTTATCAATGAAAAAGATTTAGACTTTGTCTCTGAAATAACATACAAGTATGATGATCAAGGAATTCATATTTTGTTTCAGGACCGGGATATCACACATCGCATTCGTGATGTGTCACTTGAAAACCTTGTTTCATACTTGAGTACGTTTAAATTCGTTAGGCAAAAGCTTCTTGACTTTCAACGTTCCCTTGCGGACCATTATAACTTAGTAGCTGATGGCCGCGATTGTGGAACAGTTGTTTTTCCCGATGCTGATGTTAAGTTTTTTTTAACCGCTGATTTTGATACGCGTCTAGATCGTGTTTGTTCTGACAGCAACCGTAAGTCGATTCACATGGAGCGAGAGCAGGTTGCTCAAGATTTAAAAGAGCGTGATCAGCGTGATAGCACGCGTGACGAGTCCCCGCTCAAAATTCCTGACGGTGCAATTGTTATTGACAATACTAATCTCAATCAAGAAGAGACCGTTGGCCGCTTCTTGACTGAGATTGAAAAACATCAGTAAGTTTATAACACATCGATGGCTAGTTTAGCCAGTTCCGAACGTTCGCTAATTTCTAGAAAGACCGTGCCAAAGATTGAGTGTTCTTTGAATTTTTCAGTGGTGACGGTCAGGCCGTTGCTTGTAAAATCAAGGTACGGAGAGTCAATTTGGTAGGGGTCGCCGGCCAAAATAACTTTAGTTCCTTCGCCTGCACGGCTTACAATGGTTTTTACCTCGTGTGGTGTTAAGTTTTGTACCTCGTCGATGAATAAAAATTGAAAAGGGATTGAGCGTCCACGCATGTAGGTAATGGCCTCAAGGCTGAGGATTCCTTTTTGTTGAAGCTGTTGAACACGGCTTGCCTGGTCTTGATGAAAGGTACGGTGTCCGTTGTGCTGTTTATGTTTTTTGTCTCCCTTTTTCTTGTCCCTCTCCCGGTTGTCAAAAGCGTCTTCATCTTTTGAAAACTGGCTATAAATAAACTCGAGGTTGTCATGAATGGGCTGCATCCAGTAGTGGAGCTTTTCTTGCAGATCACCGGGCAAATAACCAATATCAGAACCGAGTGCAACAACGGGGCGCGTTACCAAAAGGCGTCGGTACACTCGTTCATGGGCAACTTTAAAAAGACCGGCCAGGAGTGCGAGAAATGTTTTGCCTGTTCCAGCTGGGCCAAGTAAAGTAAGGAGTTGTACATCATCATCAAGCAGCAGATCAAGCGCCATGGTTTGTTGGATATTTTTAGGGCCGAATGAGTTCATGATCATGCTTGGATGTATTTCTCTAAATGTGCTGCCACCCATAAATCTGAATAAGCGGTAATTTTCTGGGTTATTTTCGCTTTCGCAGATAATGAATTGATTTGCGTAGAGTTCCCGATCACTCACGAATGGGGCTAGACGTTTTCCCGTCAGGGTTTTAAGCTCCATAGCTGGAACTTGAATGCTAAACCAGCCTTTATAGAATTGATCGTAGTTTACCTTGCCCTTTGCATAGTCTTCCGCCTCCAGGCCCAATGCGTCCGCTTTGACCCGGGCGTTAATATCTTTACTTACTAACGTGACCTGTTTTCCTTGTTGCGTGAGGTCATGCACGGTTTGTATGATGATGTTATCTTTAATGTCACAAACAATATCTTCGCCGGTTACGGTACAGGCTCGTGGGTTTGGAAATACTTTGAGTAGCGATGTGCCTGCTGTGTCTGATAATGGGATTCCTTCACTTAAGCTTCCTTGAAATCGTAAGTTGTCGAGTGTTCTAATGGCAGCGCGCGCATTGCGTCCGCGCTCTCCAGTGTCAGATTTAAATGTATCGAGCTCTTCAAGTACAATGAAAGGAATGCCAACAACGACATCTTTGAACGCATAGATTGCACGCTCATCGTGAATAAGTACATTAGTATCAAGAATAAAAATACGGTTGTATCGTATTGATCCTGTAGCGTCTTCGGGTGGTGATGATGGAGGGGGGGGAGATGGTTGCTTAGGTGGATGCTGCTCTGACTGTAGTACGTCGTTTGTTGTTGCCTCTTTTTTCTCTTGATCGTTGAGCATCATGGCGCTCCTTTGCCGTTGGACTAAACTTCTGTCTTGCGCGTGCCCCCCGGACTGCCTGTAAGCTTATCACCCAGTTATTACAAGATTCAAGCTTTGTGGCAAATTACTATTGAGCTTGTAAGGTAGGACGTTCTTTATTGTTTTTTCATGGTTGTGTTTTAAATCTTTTGGTGAATTCATATTGTATTTTTATCGCGGCAAAAAATGTGCTTTATTTAAAATATATTTACTTAAAAAATTTTCTTGTTTATAATTAATTTATGTTCTTGGAGGTAAGTAGTATTCATTCGTATACTTTGTCGCGCACCATGCACGTGTGACAAAGGTACACAAAGGCGTAGCTAACGGTTGTTAGATACGCCTTTTTTTGTTTGCAGACAACACTTATTTTTTTAGTGCATAATTAAAATAACGTAGCGATGGAGGTTTTGTGTTGCCGTCCATTTGACAGAGGTAGGCAAACCTTTTAGGATGATCAGCACTCAACGCAAAAAAACAAAGACATGTTAAAAGGGCTAAAATTATGAATCAAGGCGTAGTGTGGACGGGAAACAGGCAGGAGTTGCAAGTGTGGTGTCAGCAGTATGCTCAGGCAGTTACACCAGATGTCTTTGTAAAAAAGCTTACGCAATTTGTGTGTGCTGCAACAGATAATCTTAAGCAAGGTGCGTGGCATGAACAATGTAGGCCAGATGAAAATTTTTTAGATGCAAATGCTGTAGGTTATGATAATGCAGCGCATGATGTTGATCGTTTTAAGACTCCTTTCGCTCAAAAAATAATTGTTGGTGAGCATGCAAAGATTGCGGTTATTGCTGATGTGCACGGAGACCTGTATGCTCTGGGCAGCGTATTGACTGAATTAATCGAAGCTGGATATCTTGATCAGAGACTTAGAATTCTTACTAACGATTTTTATCTTGTTTTTTTGGGGGACTACGTTAATCGTGAAGCTGCCAGCATTCCCGTTATGGCGCTCCTGTTTGATTTGTTTGTAACCAACCCAGGCAATGTTTTTTTATGTCGAGGAAACCACGAAGACGCGTATACGTGTACTCGGTTTCAGGCGCGTTTGCGTGAACAACAAAGCCAGGGAAAGTTTCAAGAGCATGTAACGCTGCTTGATCAGCTGCGTGATTTTATTCCCGATTATGTTTTTCCTCAACTGCTTCACTGGTTTGAATATTTACCCCATGCAGTCTTTGTTGGTAATCGAAATGGCAAGACTGATAAGGTTGAGTATCAATTATTTACTCATGGAGGGCTTGAACTTGGTTGGAATCCACATGATTTTCTTGCTGATGAACAGAGTAACTTTCAGTTGCTGACAAAACTTGACCGTTTACATGGGATGCATGAGTTGGTTAGTGAGCAAAGTCGTAAGCACCTTGAACAGGAATGTCAGCAGTTATGGACCGAGCATGAGCGCTTTGATTTGATTGGCCAGCAGGGGGTAATTGATTTTTGTAAGCCTCAAAGTTTTTATTCGCTTCGGTTTGGCGGGTGTTGGAACGATTTTTTGACTGAACAGTTTGGGGCAGAGCTTGCGACTATTTCTTACCGTAGAAAAGTGCTCATTTGGGGCAAGGCTATGAGTTGGCGATGGTTTGAGCGCGCTTCAAGCCGGCGCGTTGCGGTTAGAGGTGTTATTCGTGGGCATCAACACCTTGATGAACAACTTAGTCAGCTTAATGGTACCAACAATATGCGTGAGCGTATCGTTGTGGGCAAGGGTATGGTGCGGCAATGGGATGGTACGGTGTATACGCTTGCAACGGCGAGTCATATTGCTCATATGCATTCATTTGTACTTATATCTGCCGCGCATGGCTGGTCACTGCGCCATTATTTCAAAAAACCTGATAAGCCTGCGTGGTCATTTCACGTGAGGTCACTTTGGGATTAATGTTGTGCTACGAGCGCTATAAGTGCATTAGCCCCGAAAGTTGCTGATGGGGATCTTGTGCCGCTAAGTAAGCCAGCGTTGCTCCACCGCCGGTTGAGCAAAAATTAATCCGATCGGCGACACCAAATGTATGAGCTGCAGCAACAATGTCTCCCCCTCCAATGATAGCAAATGCTTCAGCGTCAGCGATGGCGGTTAGCACGTCTCTAGTGCCTTTTTGAGAGGTCTTGTTTTCATAAATACCCATTGGTCCATTTGCAAAAATGGTGGCAGCATTTTTAATTTTTTCGGTAAAAAGTTCAATCGTTTGTGGGCCAATATCAACAACTGAAATAGTGCTTTTGCCCAGTTCCTGAACTGACGTTGTCTGTAGCTGTGTGCTATCGTGCCCATGCCAAACAAGGTCAAGTGGAAGGTGTAGGTTAATTTGTTTGTGGGTTGCTTTTTTAAGAAGTGTTTCTGCCCAGGCCAGTGATGCTGGTTCTATTTCGAGCGTTGTTTGGAAAAGACCTTGTACCTTTAGAAACACTAGGGCAATTGCTCCTCCAAGTAAAACGTGCTCCGCTCGGTGTGCTTTTTGTGAGAGAAAATGGTCAATGATTGGAATTTTTTTACCTATTTTGCAGCCACCAAGCACGAGGATAAATGGTTGGTCTGGGGTATGTTGGAGTCTTTCAAGTTCGGACATTTCTCGCTCAATGAGTAGGCCTATGCCTTTGCTTTTTTTATCAAATAGTTTTGGTACGAGCGTAAGCGATGTGTCTGTGCGATGAGCGGCGCCAAAGGCATCGTTAATATAAATGTCGGCAAGGTTGCACAGCTGTTGCGCAAAGGAGCTGCTTGGTTTTTGTTCCCCTTCAAAAAAACGCATATTTTCAAGCAGCAGAATGGTTTGGGGTTTTTCGTGGCTGAGGTGCTGCGCTTGCTCAAGATTTGATTCATACTCAATCGCAAAGCCATGCTCTTTGAACCAGCTGACTAGCATGCGCGTTGAAAGTGGATGGGTTACGAAGTCATGTTCCTGTTGTGGTTTTGGTCTGCCGATATGTGTCGCCAGAATAATTTTACTATTTTGCTCAAGCAGGTAGTTAATTGTTGGGACAAGCATTTTGATACGATAATCATGCAGTATTTTGCCTTCACGGCGGGGAACATTGAGGTCTGCACGTAGCAAAACGCGTTTGTTTGCAACGTCGAGTTGTCTAATGGTCCTGAGTGCCATTTTCTCTCCTTTCTGAAAAAAACCTTTTTTCAAGCATAGCGAAAAGATAGACGAAGCAGTATAAAATTTTGTTTCATCCCTTTTTATGGTATAACCATGCTCTGTTTACATTTGTTTAAAGACCTAGCACAAGGGGGCAATAGCGATGGTGCGATTATTTATTACGATATTTTGTTTATTTCTGACATCTTCATGTTTTGCCCAGCAAGACGTAAGTTACAACCAGCGTGAGCAGTTTATTAATGATCAAACACTGACATTGAGCCAACAACAACGAGATATTCTGATAAAGCTTGTTGAGCGGCATTGTTGTGAGCAAGATTTTGATTGTAAACGGGCTCATTTAAATGTATCTACGCCTGTTTTGTTTTGCTGTTGGGTTATAGCGGTACTTGGGCCTTTATGCCTGCTTGCTAGGGATTTTGGCCGAGTGCAAGACGCCATGTTTGATTCAAGCGTGTCTGGCGAGCAGTGGAAGCGTGATCGAGAATGGGCTACGAAGCGGGGAGTTGTTTGTTTAGGCATAAGTACCGTGGCGGGTGTTACTGGGGTTGCGTACTGGGCAAGGGAAATTATCAGGTTTTTTGCCAAAAAGGCTTCCTGTAGCGGTTATGGGAAAAAATAGGCCTTTTTTTGATAGAGGCCTCGTAACGGGACAAGATTTTATGAAATTACCCTCTGGAAGGTAGTTTTTATTGCTTTGGGGTCCCGTTTGACTTATTTTTATCGGATGGTAAGATTAATATATACAAATGGAAATATGTAGCAAAATGGAGAAAATGTTATTTAACCAAAGGAGGTTATGATGAATATTCTTGTATTAATGTTTATTACCATTATTTTGGGCTCGAGCTGTGTTCGTGCAGAGCAGGAACAGGCGACTACGCAGGTGGTTGAGCAAGTTGATCTTGGGCAGGAAAGTGACCAAAAAGTAGTTGGTCAAATACCTCAAGCTCAAGAACCTGAGCAAACAGAAGTTGATGGACAAGAAAAGGATGCAGTTGAAACTGACCAGCAAGAAGTGCAAAATCAGGATGCTGAGCAACCAGTTGAGCAAGAGTCAAAAAAGGAAGACGTTCTAGGTGGTGATCAGTCAGAAGACAAAAACAAGAAAAAGAAAAAGGTAGAAGGCGATGTTACTCAAGAAGCTACTGAGCAAGAGGAATCTGCGCAGGACCTGAGCAAAGGCGTACAATTGCCAGGCATTACTGGTGGAGACGTTGCATCGAGTGGCATTAATCAGGAAGAGCTTGCAAAGCTTGGCGAAGAAATGAAAAAAGCTCAAGAAGAGTTTGAGCGTATGACGCCAGAAGAGCGTGAGCAGAAAGCCCGTGCAGCTATTGATCAAATGCGCAGTGAAGTTGCAAGTGATACCAGCATGAACGAGGAAGAGCGTACGCAAATGAATGAGTTTATGCAGCTGCTTGAGCAAAGTATGCAAGAAGAGCTTGAGCGAGCGAAAAGTAAGAAAGCATAAAAATAAAATGGTAGAACCGGGGACTTGTTCCCCGGTTTGTTTTTCTCAATGGAGGTTATTATGAATACTATTTCGAAGGTGCTTGTAGTAGGGCTTTTACTAGGGTCGAGCTTTGGCTTTGTTAGCGCTGCTGAGTATTATGGGGATGACCAAGGTGATAAAGTTGCTATACGATTTAGTAATTCAGTGGCTTTGTATGTTGATGTAGATCAAGAAGATGAAGCGCTTGCTTATGCAGAAAGCTTTAGAGAGCAAGAGAAAAAGTTGCTTGCTCGGTTGAATGCTGCTTTTCTTCTTGACGAGAATGTTTCTTGTAAGGCCTTTGAGGATGGCTTTCTAGAAAGCTTTCTTAGTGATTTTCGTGCGTTAAGAGACTCCTGCTTAGGAACGTTTGCCTGTATTATTGATCCAAACAGTGAACAATACCGAAAAATAGAAAATAGGTATAACGCTTACTTGAA
Source organism: Campylobacterota bacterium (assembly GCA_020633995.1). Taxonomy (NCBI): domain Bacteria; kingdom Pseudomonadati; phylum Campylobacterota; species Campylobacterota bacterium. Next base: position 383,796 of record JACKCO010000004.1, read on the forward strand.
AAAATACGAAAAATATATAGAAGAAAAAATTGGTAAATTAAGAGTAAAAACTACTTTAGTTGGTGGACGCAGAAGTCCTGTGAGTTCATTAAGTACTGGAGGAGTTGCTACCTCAGGAAAAGAATAAAGACTATTAATTGTCTGAAATAAAATCCCCCCAGAATAACCTGGGGGGATTTTTATGTTTACTCGTGGCGAAGCACCTGTGTGACATTAATTTTTGTTGCTCGTTGTGCAGGCAGCCATGTTGCCAAGAAACCGAGTAGTAATGTTGCTAAAAATACAACAACAAAAATTTCACAGTCCATACGAGCTGGCAGATGTGAGACAAAATATACGTCGGGCAGCTTGATGAAGGGGTATGCTTGCAAGCAATAACCAGCGATAGCCGCGCATGCAAGGCCGAGCGATGATGCAAAAAGGGTGATGCTCAGCCCGATTCGAATGAAAATTGAGCGGATGTGCGTATGCGACATACCAATTGTTTTTAGTAGGGCTATGTCTGGGCGCTTTTGTTCGATATGCATAAACAGCAGTGAGACCATATTCATACATGCGACAAGCGTGATGAGCGCAAGCACAAAAAAGCTCACATATTTTTCAAGCTTGAGCGATGATGCCAGCGATGGGTATAAGTCTTTCCATGTGTTGATTTGTAGGCGGGGGAAGCGTTGTTTTAGCTTGTTTACGACTTGTTGTTCATGTTGCTCTGGCCATAGGGATTGTGTCAATCGATTTTGGACCCAGAGATAAACATCTTTCCACCATGAGCGTGAAATGAGTTGGGTTATAGTATTGAGTTGTGGGAAGATAAGTTGTGGCTGTGCTAACTTGAGAGTGATGGTTTCAACGCCTTGTTGGTCAAAGAGTTCATTGAATGTTTCAAGATCTATAAAAGCAAAATTGCTGTCATATTCTTCTAGACCAACGTTAAAAATACCGCCTACCTTGCATTGTTTTTTCCGTAAGTTAATTTTCTTTTTTCCGCCGGGCTCAGGAATGAGCAGAGTGATATCATCTCCCACCGATAAGCCTTTATCGCTTGCTGTTCGATGGCCTATAAATAGGTTGTTCTCATTAATCAACGCTTGCAGTGTTGCTTGCTTGGGATGCGTGATTTTGCTGTTGAACGAGGTAACGTTGCCCTCATTGACAGGATCTATTCCCTTTAAAAAAAGAACGGTGTGTTGCTCATCTTGCTCTAAAAGTGCCTGCTTGATACTGCTACCGCTAATGGCTTGAATATTGTCAAAAAATTCCCGCTTAAGCACTGAACTGAGCTGTAAGTAGTCAAGGCGATTACCTGGTGATGATAAGATAATTTGCGCATTAAGGCCTTGCATTTTTTCGCTGATAACTTTTTCAAAGCCATTGGTGATTATTAGGGTGAGCATTAACGAAAAAGTCCCGATAAAAATACCTAGAAAACATACCTTTATCATGAACGCGATGTTGCTATTTTTGTGTCTGTAGGTTAAGTATCGCCAAGTAATCAGACGTGTAGGGCTCATAAAAAAACTTTGATTTATGGGTTGAAGAGTTTATCAAGCCCAAGAATAACGAAAGAGGCGGCCTCTTGTAAAGTTTGTGCTGCTTTTCTTTGTGTGCGGCTATGCGCGTGCTGGGAAATAGTTGCTCATTATCCATGGAAGAACCAGTGGAACTGAGCGAAGTAGAATTGCTGCGGGCATGAGCTGTAGGTGTGTTTTCTTGTTCTCAAGTTCTTTTGTTTGTCCCATTGACTCACAAAATTTACTAGATTGGTCTGCACTTATTTCTGGTTTGGCAGCACTTGTGTACTTATTTGTATATTCTTTAGATATGCGTTTGATAGTTTTTTCTTTTTCGGGCAGTGAACGAAACGTGCTAGCATAATTGTATGCAATCATTGCAAGACTGAGGCCTGTGATGATGTTGGATGTTTTTCCGGTTAGGCCAAAAGGCTTGATAATGCTGCCACCATGTGCAAATAAAGCAAATGCAAAGGTGCTTAAAAGAGTTGGAGCTGCAGGGTTGAGTTTGTTTTCAATCAAGCGGCTTGCATTGTCAGCACAAGCAAGTATTGATGCTGTTCTGATGTCATTGGTGAGAAAATATGGCCATGCAGTAACAAGGCTCATGACCGCTTCTGATGGAATATTAATAAAAGGGTTTGACGACAATGTTTTTTGTATTTGATAGAGTCCATGAGTTGGCCAACTAATGTAATTTGGGCACGGAGGCAGGGCGCTTGATGGTGAGATAGGAGCGTTAGTGCCAATGTTTGAAGGCATAACGGTTCGAGTGTTGGTGTTATTGGTATCCTGTAGGTAGTGCTTGAGTGTTACTACTGTGGATACTGCCCCCAAAGCATTAAGAATCGAAACAGTTGGACGCATAATAGGTCTAAGAAACGGCTGAGCTGCCGCCATTGGGGCAACCGTTGTTTGCCCTAGGGCGAACAAGCAAAACAGCGTGAGTAATAAGCTTTTCTTTAGATAATTCATGAGTAACCTCCAGTTTTATACACACAATATCCATTTTCTTATTAATTTACAATGAGAAATTATATTTGTCAAGTGCCCATCTAGACGGCACTTTGGGCCATTGGGGGGCGTAGGTATGCCGTTTAGAGTGTCTAGGTTGATGTCATGGCCCTGTATTTATTTTTATTCAAAATTGGGTCAGTATGGCTATACTAAGACCGTACGGATAGAAACCAATCAGTGTAAGCAATGAAAGACAGGTATATGATTGAAAAGGGTGCCGTAGCAAGGCTTATTGCGGGTGTGTGTGTAATATTTTTGACGAGTTCATGTGTTAAATATCATGACATTATTGGTCCAGAGGTTCCTCAAGCGGAGACTATTGAAGACGAGCTACAGCTCCGTTATCACTATCTGCGCAGCAAAACTGCCTATGACGAGTTTCAGACACTGGCGGCGTTTGATGTACTTTGGTTCAGTGAGAAAGTAGCTAAAAAATACTGCGATGCCTATGCAACTCGCCGGGGCCTGAATGAGCAGCAGCGAGAACGGTTGCATGATGATTACGCAAAAAAGTTGAAAAAATCGCATATTTTTTATGTTTTGGCAGATATACGTGAAGCTCGGATGCACGATAACCTGAATGATAAGGATGCACTGTGGCTACCTCGCCTTGAGTTGTATGATACTGGAGGCAAAAATCCGGAGCTTGATTTAGAGCAAAAGCCGTTTAAGCATATGAAGGCGACTTACATTAAAGAGGTTGACCTGGAGCCTGAGCTACAGGCATTATTTGGAACACGTTATCGTTGCTTTAAGCCCGTGAAAGCGGCGTATAGAGTTGTGTTTGGCAGCGAGCAATCTGAACCAAAAGAGCCTAAGGGTGGAGACGATGGGTATGAGCAACTGGAGCAACTAGATCAATCAGAGCGGGCTGATGGACATGATATTGTTCCAGTGCTGGTCATGAGCTCACCGTACCATAGTTGTGATTTTGAGTGGAACCTAAAAAACCTCAAAGAAAAGAAGTTGTTTAAAGATGAAGATTTCTATTGGAGCTGATCATCGGGGGTATGAGCTTAAACAACACTTAATAACCTATTTTTCTGCCTATTCTTGGATAGACCAAGGTGCCACTTCTGAGCAACGCTCAGATTATCCGGTTTTTGCAAAGCGTGTATGCAATGATCTTTTGCAGGGTAAGGCAGAGCAGGGTGTGTTGCTATGTGGTTCTGGTGTTGGGATTTCCATAGCTGCTAACCGGCATAAGAAGATATATGCAGCACTTTGTTGGAGTGCGGACATTGCCCGATTAGCTCGCGAAGATGATGGGGCGAATGTGTTGGTGCTGCCCGCAGATTTTATTACCCCTGAGCAGGCGGTAGAGATCTTTCAGCAATGGCATAATGCTTCATTTAAGCAGGGGATCTATCAAAAAAGACTTGATATGATCGATTTGGACCTTTAAGTCAGAAACTAATCAATGCGTCTGATAATCAATATTTATGTCGCATTTTTGTCAATCTTGCCCTGTTACTTCTTTCTCGCTGCCCCATTTTACTCTTCTCTTTGTAATTTTAACCCTAAAGAGTAGGGTATTACTTTTTGAAAGCTTGCGCAAAACGTGCTACTCTAGATGCTCTCAAACGTTACTCGAGGCAGTAAAAATAAGACATACTTGATGGCAAGGACCAACGCTATGGCTGAGCAGAAAAAAGAAAATAGTTTTAGATCGACACTTAATTTGCCAAAAACTGATTTTTCAATCAGAGCAAATGCAAATCAAAAAGAACCAGATATCTTGCAGCACTGGGAAAACCAAAATATTTTTGAGCGGGCTTCAGATAAAAACAGAACCAAGTCTACTTTTATTTTGCACGATGGTCCACCCTACGCAAACGGACATCTTCATTTGGGGCATGCGTTAACGTATATTCTTAAAGATATTGTGTGTAAGTCAAAACGCATGTTGGGTTATCATGCGCCACTTGTGCCTGGTTGGGATTGTCATGGTTTACCCATTGAGTTAAAGGTAACTGCTGAGCATGATATTGAAAATAAAAAAGACTCTATTGATCCGATCGTCTTTAAAAAGTATTGTCGTGATTACGCAAAGCGATGGATAGAGATTCAAAAAAAAGAGCTCAAAGAGCTTGGTAAGTTTGCAGATTATGAGCATGCATATCGAACAATGGATCCAGCTTACGAAAGCAAAATTCTTGAAGCATTTGCATCGTTTGTAGAAGGTGGCTATATCGAGCACAAGGGCAAGACGGTTCCGTGGTGCGCATCATGTCAAACTGTGTTGGCATCAGCTGAAATTGAATACAATGAGCGTAAAGATCCATCAATCTATGTTTGCTTTACATTGGACAGTGATGTTGCACGTGAGGTTTTTCCAATTGTTTTTGAAAAAGATCCAGCGATAAATGTTAGCTTGCTTGTTTGGACAACAACGCCCTGGACGATTCCACTTAACCGGGCTGTTGTTTTGAATCCAGAAACAGAATACGCCTTAATACAAAGTAAAGAAGAGGGCCAGGCCATTGTGGTGGCACGTAATCTTGCTGACAGTGTCTGTGCTGCATTGGGAATTGAAAAAGTTGAACTCGCATGTGCGGATGCCCAAGTTTTTCAGGGCAAAAAAGTTTTACATCCGCTCCATGATGATTTTTACGTGCCGGTGTTGCTTGATGATTCAGTTTTAACTTCAGAAGGGACTGCGGTACTTCATACCGCGCCAGGGTGTGGCCCTGAAGACTATCAGCTTGGGCTCAAGTATGGCCTTGAAATCTATTCGCCTCTTGACGGGGCAGGTCGTTACACCAATGAAATTAAGCCTGCAGCACTTGAAGGTATGACTGTTCCCGACGGTCAGATTTGGGTACTTAAAACATTAACTGAGCGAGGCAAGTTAGCGCACAAAGGAAGTATCAGACACTCATATCCCCATTGTTGGCGGTGTCATAACGGGCTTATTTTTCGTGCGACAAAACAATGGTTTTGTGATTTGAAAAAAAATAGCTTAACCCGTCGTGCACTTGATGCAATTGAGGGAGTAACATTTGTGCCAGAATGGGGTAAAAATAGACTTTACTCATTTGTGGAAAATCGTTCTGAATGGTGTATTTCTCGTCAGCGACAATGGGGCGTACCTATTCCAGCGCTGTTGTGTGAAAAGTGTGAAGCGCCATTTTTGGAGGCTGACTTTGTTAGACGTGTTGCTGCACGTGTGGCAAAAAATGGTATCGAGTACTGGGATAGCATAACCCCAGACAAGATGGTAAGTGAAGGCTTGTTGGATCAAAGTTTTGCCTGCCCGTCATGCGCAAATGCCGACCTTACAACATTTAAACAAGAAAAAGATATTCTCGATGTGTGGTTTGACTCTGGTGTGAGTAGCTACGCAGTGCTTGCTCAAAAAAATAATCAAGGACTGGGTATTCCGGCTGACCTTTATTTTGAAGGATCAGATCAACATCGTGGCTGGTTTCAGAGTGCTCTATTGTGTGGTGTTGTTCTTTATAATCATGCACCAATGCGTGCTATTGCTACACACGGTTTTATTGTTGATGAGCAAAAGCGTAAGATGTCAAAATCGGTTGGCAATGTTGTTGCTCCGCAAGATGTTGTTGATCGCTATAGCCGCGATATTTTGCGTTTGTGGGTTGCGAGTTCAGATTTTTCGGGAGATATTGTTATCTCTGAAAAGCTGTTACAAAATGTTGCAGAAATGTATCGAAAAATTCGTAACACTTGTCGCTTCTTACTGTCCAATTTATATGACTTTGATATTGCAAAAAATGCAACAAGGTTTGAAAATCTGTATGCACTTGATCAATATGCAATGGTTAAGCTGTATGATCTAAGCCAAAAAGTTCAAGAAGCTTACGATGAATACAACTATACTTCGGTTGTGCACCTGCTCAATAACTTTTGTACGAATGATCTTAGTGCTTTGTATCTTGATATTGTCAAAGATCGATTATATGTTGAGCATGCTCAAAGCAAGCAACGCCGCGGAGCTCAAACAGTTATTTTTCATACTGTTGATGTTCTTACCAAATTAATGGCTCCTATTTTGTCGTTTCTAGCAGAAGAGGTTTCTGATTACTACCAAAGTGGTAAAGGTGACTCCATTCATCTACAGGACTTTGCCTACATTCGGGACATTTGGGAAGATGGATCAAATAACGATCCGACAATACCTCTTCACACTCAAACGCAAAATACCTTTACACTTTCCCATCCAATTTTTATGCGTAGTAGTTGGGAGATTCTTGAAATTCTGCGAGACAATGTCCTCAAGGCAATCGAGGGCAAGCGAGAGCAAGGTTTGATAAAACATTCACTGGAATCAAGCGTGCGGATTTTTATTGAACCTGATTCTCACGAGGCAAATATGCTTTCATACTTTGAAAAGACGCTGGCAGACTATGAAACCCTCAATGGGCTGCTTAAAGATTGGTGTATTGTCTCTCAGGTTGAGCGCCCTGAGAGTAAAGAAGGTCTTGAACAGACTGGTGTTGACTGGCTGAAAGTAGCGGTTGAACACGCACAAGGTGTTAAGTGTCCACGTTGTTGGAAGTGGTCAACTGAAAGCGATCAGCAGGAGCTATGTCCTCGTTGCAGTGTGATTGTTGAAGCACGATAAATGAGAAAAAAACAAAGGGCACCATTTAAAGGTGCCCTTTGTGCTTTAATGTCTGAATAACCCCAGCAAGCGTCCTTTTTGGGAGCGGCCTTTTTTTGAAGCCTGTTTCGAATATTGCGTCTTCGTGAAATTAGGGACAAGTACGTTTGAAAGTTCTTTGCGTGCTAGATCGAGAATTGTTTCAACATTTTTTCCACTAATGGTGACTTGTCCATTTTCTGCTAGTGAAAGTGATGTGAGCTGAGGTCTAATAATGTTTTGCTTAACTTGTTGATAGAGCGCCTGCCTGTGATCTTTGTCAGCTATGCTCAGTTGATTTTCAAGATAGTGCATGAGCTCAGCTTTTATACGCTTGCGTGCGATGCCTCGTGAAAAAAATCCCTGAGAGCTTGCTGTTAGACGAAATTGGTCAGGATACATAAACTTGAGATACTCTTTGAGTTGCTTTTTCAATGGAACAAGGGTCGTGGAACGAATATACATGTCTTGCCCTGCTGTATGATGAACAATTTCATCAATTTTGCGGATGTGTTTTTGTACAGCCTCTTGTGTCATGACGAGGTTATATCGTTGTTTCAATTTATAAAAATACTGGGACAAATCCTTATTTGCCTGATCAACGTGTATCTGTGCGGGCATTGTTTGTGCTGAAATGCCTCCTGCCAGTAGTGCCAGGCTACAAAAAAGTATGTTATAACGTAGGCGCTGGAGCATGGTATCCTTATTTTAAATGCGTGTGATGTGTGAAATGCTTAAAATAACAATAATCAATGACATCCAAAAAAGTATTTTAGCAGTAATGACTTTTATAAAGGCATTGTGATTGATTTTCATGATGTGGCTTCCACACTTGTCCCTGCAGCAGCAGCCTCAAGGTCATCTTCTGCCTTTTCGTCAACCGACATTTGATCACGTAACAATTTATTGTTTGTTGCTGCTGGTGTAACAACACTCTGCTGTGCGTTGATACCGCTTGCGATAACGTTTTCGATAGTTGTTACCTTGTCTGATGAAACTGCTCGTCCATATTCTGCAGCTGTTTTTATGCGATCAAGGTGTGCTCGTTGGGATCCTGCCCATGATTTGAACTTGTCGACCATACTGTCTACATGATTTAATTCATTCTTTGTTTGTTGGCGTATAGTTTTGAATTTGCTACGGGCGGCCTGAAGTTGGGTGCGGGCTTGAGCAATAGATGCTTTAAGCGTTTGGCGCTGGTTTAAAAGCGACTTGTATTGTTCCTGTTTTTCCCCCAGCTGAGTACGCATGCGTTGCTTTTCTTCTTCTTTTTTTGTTGCGCGTAATTGTTTTTGTGCTTGCTCGACTTCTGACTTTGCAACTTTGATAGCCTCATTGACAGCCGTGCGTTGCTGTTTAATCGAATTGACGGTTGCTACCTGATCGGTAAGCTCTTTTTTTGCTGCAAGCATTTGATCGTAAAACTCTTTTGCTTTCTGCTGTCTACTTTGAATTGCCAGTGCAATATTTTCAAAGTTTGCTTTTATTTCTGACAGGCGTTCGTCTACATATTTATCGTCAGGGACTTTTGTTTGGCTATCATATTTAACAACCTCAATGCGCTCATCAGGTGATTTATGGAAGGTTACTTTTGATTGAGCTTGAAGCGATGCTTGAAAGAGTCCAACAAATACGGTAGTGAGCAGCACTATTGTTTGAATTGCTTCATTTGAACGAAACATTTTCATGGTTATTCTCCTTTTAAATCGATTACATGGGCGTATGAGTCCTTATCTATAATAATATCACCTAAATATTCAAATAGTCAATAAACTCCTGGGGGGCATTGACTAAAGGTCGATTGACTCGATGTTTTAGTGATTATGGAGTGGGGGCTGGGACTATTTTCCTGCAGGCCTCGTGGTGTTTTAATAACTCGCTAAACGAAGCAGGAAAGGGGGGCTGTTGTCGGCCATATTGGGACAAAATAACGATAATCTGTTGATATTTTTCAACAAGCTGAAGGCGTTGGGCCCCGAGTTTTTTACCTGCGTCAGGGGTGAGACCACCTGCTTTTAATTTTCCCTCTATAGCGTTGAACTCTTTTTGGTATTCTTCCAGGATTTTTTTCTCACGCACTTCTAGCGCGTCTTCAAAATACTTTTCGTCACCAAATTGTTCGAGTTCATCTTGTATTTTATGCATTAACGATTGGGCCTTTTGATGTTCTTGGCCATGAGCCGCACCCGTTGATAGCGTTGTGATGCATATTACAAGTGGTGGTAATAATTTTTGCAGCTCTTGAGATATTGCTTTCCATTCCCGTGCGCTGCCAGTTAGCTTCGTTTTACTTTCTTCATCAAGTGCTTGCAAAAATTTGTCACGGACAGCAAAATTTTGGATCAATTTTGCCACGTATTTATTTTTTAGAAAATTTTCGGGTGATTTTTTTGCAGCCTCGGTTCCTTTTTTAATTTGGTCGATTAATTCTTTGTGGGCCGACTGTGCCAGCTCTTGTGGTGTTGGTGGTGCTGGAAGGCTTTGTGCCAAGTTATTTTTGAGCGTATTGAGTTTTTCAAGTTGCATCTGGGCTGGGAATCTGTTTAAAACAACGTCGAGTTTGTCATGAAGTGCCTGTAATTTTTCGACATCTTCTTTCTTTTTTCCTTTTGCTTTGGCAATAAGTGGTTGTGCTTGTTGGTTATAACGAGCGGTTAGCTTACCATCATGATCGCTAATGAATTTAGCAAATTCTTTTTCACGATTGCTGCGGGCCAGATCATCTCTAATATTGATCAATAGCATAGTCCCAGCCTTTTGTTCGGCAAGCTCAGCTTCAGCAAGCTTCTGGTCTGGTTGATAACTAACGATGTCGAGTATTTTAGGTAATGCGCTTTTATATGAGTCAAAGGTGTTTTTCCAGTCGGGAGTTGTTTGTAGCTTTTTCACTTCGGGCTCTAGGAGCTTTCGCAGTGAGCTTTCTCGTTGGACAAATGCATCATTAACCTTACTTAAAGATTTTGTTTTGAGGAGTGAGGAGTAGAGCTTGGTGTCTTTTTCTAAGGATTCTTTTGCAGGTTGCTGTTGTGCAGGCTGCTTGCTTGTATCTTTAATAAATTGTTTAAGCGCACCAATAAGGGCTTTGTGTGCGTTTAGCGCTTCCATGTAGCGCTGTTTTGCTTGTTCATCTTGCAAAAGACCTTTTTCATCATTTTTCTTTTTTTCGGCATCTTCTTTCTTTTTGCTTGTGTCATCTTTTTGATCCGGAAGCATGGTTTTAGATGATGGTGATTTTTTATCAAATGATGATGGTTGCCAGCTTGACCCGCCTCCTGTGTCCTGGTAACTACCTGCGCTTGAATAGTCTCTACTGCGCCCAGATCCTGAGTACGAAGAAGGAGAAGAGTATGAAGATGAATAAGAAGATGGACGATAGTAGGAAGATGATGGACGATAGCCCGATGAGCGCTGTGCCTGTTGCTGTTTGCGTTGCAAGTCTTTAATTTCTTGTTCCCGTTGTTTTTTACGTTCCTCAAGGAGCTGCTGCGCCTCCTTGCTTTGCGTAAGTTTCATAAGATCTATCGAGAGAGGCTCAACATACTTTATAAAAAGATCAATAATCTCTTGCTCAAGGCTTGCTGGATATAGTGTTGTTACGTGTGCTAGGGCAATCAGGGTAAACAAGAATGTATTTTTTTTATTTATCATCTTGATCTTGCTCCTTATTATCCTGTTTGCTTTCTCCCTGTTCTTCATCTTTGTCATTATTTTCTTGCTGTTGGCTGGCTATAAATTTTTGAATGCTTATAAAACCTAAGCCAATTAACAGTAGTATTACCAGGGCAATCATTATGTAGGAAAAGTAATCTGTTTGAGGTGGAGTCCGGCGAGGTTGATGTTGTGTAGGTTTTTCAGGTATTGATTGTTCTTGAACTGCGTGTTCTATTTCATCTTCGTCTACATCAGCTTCTGGCTCATATTTTTTGCCACGCTGTTTTTGTTGACGCTCAGGTGCGTCGATACTTTGGAGTGGTTGTTGTTCCTGCTGTTTTTTGATTTGCTGTAATTTGTCAAAGTCGCTGTCCTCTTCGTTTTGAGCGGCATCAAGTGATGTGGCAACAATTTTTTCATGGGCCTTTTCCAGCTCATTAATTGCCTGAATAATTTTCTTTCGCATAGCCTGCATTTGGTCGGCAAGTTGTTTATTTTGCGCCGGTGGAGTTAATAAAACGCTTTGATAAGCGCGCTTGCTTGTGATATGGTCTGAGGCGACTTGAACCGCATCTATGTTTTTACCAAATCGTTTCAAAAAGCGTTCTTGATATTCAGGGCCAAAGAGTGATGAACCTTGAATGCGAGTGTCTATTTTTTGAGTATATTGGGCAAATAAGGAGAGTATTTCTTGTGCTGCCTGGAGTGATTGTGGCGTGGGGACAGTTTGAGTTTTTCCGCCTTGCTGAATAGTCATTGTTTCAGGTTCAAGAAAAAGCTGCTTGGTTGTTTTGCTTGTTGGCACAGGGGGTTTGTGTGGAGCCGCTTGTTGTGGCGATTTTGTAGAGGTTTTTTCTTCGGTTTGACGTTGTTTTTCGGCTTTCTCTTTTTGTTCCATCTCCTCAATTTCTGCGAAGACTTTTTCCATATCTTTGGCTAGTTGTTCCATATCAATATTTTTGAAAAAATCTTCAAGTGTAGCCGCGTCTTGTGCAACACTATGGTTACAGCAAATAACTATAAAAAGTGCGCAGGTAAAAACAGACAGCATACGGGCTAATGCTGATACCACCATAATAATCCTTGCGTCTTGTAAGTATGATTAAAAAGAAAACCCACCCATGGTATATTTTTCAGGTTAGATGATTCATGGTAGGCAAGTAAATAAATCGGTAATTATTGTGCGATGAAAGCAAATAGTAAAGCATTTTTGTTACTTGAGATGCTTATTGCATTGGCTACCGGGAGTATTGTGCTGTGTTGTTTTGTGCATTTGCAATCCATTATTGCGGTTCAGTGTGGACATGCCCGCCAAAAAAACCAGGCTTTATTAAAGATTGTTAGTCATGTTGAGCGAATTAAAGGGAGGTTGGACATGGAGCAGGAAGAGGGTGTAATGAGTAATGATATACAGGTTGAGCAGGGGCGCAGCCTGCACTCACTGACGCCATTATATATGATGGCGTGGCGCAAGATTTTGCCTGGCTCTCGGTTGCAGGTGACGCAGGTGCCCCTGTTGTGGGTGTGCGCATACAAGCAAGAACAGAACAATAAGAGAGATTTTTTAACACTTCTGACATTGTTATAGCCCTCATGATTGTACGTGGTCGGTGTGGTTTTACGCTCATTGAGCTTATATGCTATATGGTATTACTGACAAGTTTTGTGGTTATGATGTATCTATTTTTGAGCAGAAGCTATCAACAGGGGACTTCGGTTGTTGTAAATGCTAGCAAGCACCTTGAGTATGGCATGGTTAGTGACCTCATCTATCGGGATATTCTTGGTGCATCATGCTTTTTGCGAGATTGGGACTTTGAGTACAATATTTTTAAAAAAAAAGTTTTGAATCACCAGGGCGGGGTAACGACTGTGTGCGTTGGATGGGCTACTAAGCCATACGGATTTGCTCGAAGTCAGGGTGAATATGATTTTTCTCGTTGTGTTTGGAATAAGCGGTCTGTTGGTGTTGTTAAGGCTGATTGTGCCGTGTGTAAGTTTCAGCCCCAATTGGACAGTAAAACACGCCATATTAAAGCAATTGATGTTGTTATCACCGACAAAAAGGGTACTGTCATTCGACAAACGGTATCTTTGCGTAATCGAATAGTGTTATGAACGATATAAAAAGAGGATCGGCTCTTTTATTGGTTATGACATTCGCTGCTTTGATAAGCATGATTGGTATATCGTGGTGGATACAGAGCGGTTTAGATCTTGACATTGCAAGAGAACGCGTACGTTTTTACCAGCGTTTTTATTATACAGAAATAGCATTGCAAGAGGGCATTATGTTTGCGCGGTCAAATTTCTCACTCTTGAATACAGAACAAGTACAAAAGGAATTACCACTCATTTTTCCGTTGTCACAGTTACCACAAATAGACCTTAACTTACAGAGGTCCCTGCAAGGAATGCAGCTTGTTTTTATGGTCGATAAGCTTGCACAAAAACCAAACGATGACGTACTTTTTATAAAGGCCCTGCTGAGCAAGAACCATAAAGTTATATGTAGCCTTCGTTGTCTGATGAGGCGCATAGAGCATGAGGGCAAGGAAGCATATGTACTTGATGGTTTTACTCTCGGCACTTTGTCACAATAGTGCGTTTCTTTACCCGGGGTTATCATTTTTGGTTATTGCATCCATAGGTATCCTTGCATATGTATTATCTGCAACTGTGCCTACGTTGAAGCGCTCGTTGGGATACGGGGTTTTATGGGGAGTTTGTGTGCATGGCAGCCACTTTTTTTGGCTTTTTGAGTTATTACGAACACAGAGTACATGCGCACTTACTGGCTCAGCGTCACTGTATCTTTTGATAGTCCTCTATTTTTCACTGCTCACAGGATGTTGGTTTTTGAGTTATACCCTTGTTCGTAATTTTTTGGGGTTAACAAAAACCCATAGCCTTACCGCGGCTTTTTTTGTTACAGCTGTAGCCTATTTTGTGGCGATCGAACATTATGCACTTTCATTGTTTGGTAGAGTAGAGGGTTATCCTTTTTTAAATCCGTTTATTCCGCTTGCGCGATACCGGTGGTTTTGCATTCTGCTTGCTAGCGTGAGCTCTGTGTATTTTCCGGGACAAACACTTTCTGAGAGCTATCGTCGATTTAATAAATCATGCGATCTTACATACATTGAACCGCTCGTTAATCGCGCAATGAGCAAAGAGGAGCGGGCGCTAATAACGCCTGCGCATCTTGCGCAACGTGTATACCACCAATTAACCAGCGCTGTCAGCAAACAGAAAAACTCTAATGACTACGAAAAAATACATATACTGTGCGCTCCGGAAAGCGCCTTTCCTTTCGCTATAAATGACTATAACGATGACCAGAAGTTATGGAATGCGGCACTGTATAAAAACAGCATTTTTCTTATTGGGACAGTTTACGAATATGAAAAAAAAGTGTATCAAAGTGTAGCTTTTCTTCGACCAGGATTTAAATACTTACATTCGTGTCCGATAATGCAAATCTATGTCAAAAAACACAAAATTCCACTATGCGAATATCTTCCCAAATTTACCAAGAAAATTCTTAAAGGATTATCAAATAGTCGACACAGTTTATTTGATCTAGCCTGCAATTTGTCTCGGGGGAAACCAGGAATTGGCGTTCAACAATTCATTCTCAATGACCAGGTTATTATTCTGCCTCAAATTTGTTCTGAATTTTTTTGTACATCACGGATTGTGGATTTTTTAGCAGAACGGAGGCATGCGGGCTCTGATAAGCAATTTGTCATTTTTTTATTCATTAATGATAGCTGGTTCATTCCCAGCTTTAGAGAATTGATGCAGACAGCGGCAACTTTAAAAGCTGCTTGCATACAAATGCCAACGGTATATGTAGGACATTTTGGGTATAAACAATTACTCAGATGACGTACCAATTACCTGCTTTTTTAGGTATACTAAGGAAAATTCAAAAAACTGTAGGATAATGCATCACAAAAGAGGATGGCGTATGAAAGTTTATATGCTCAAAGATGTTGAAAAAGTTGGTATGTCAGGACAAATTATCAATGTCTCTGACGGCTATGCAAATAATTTTTTGCTACCACGCAAGTTTGCTTTGGAAGTGACAGGCAAAAATATGTCATTTTTAGAAAGTAAGCAACAACAGGTACGAGTAACCGCAGAAGCAATTGCGTCAAAGGCTGGTATGCTTGCAGAACGTATTAAAACTATGCACTTGACCATTAAAGAACGTGTACACGATGACGGTAAATTGTACGGGTCGGTTGGCGCCGATGAGATTGTGCAACTCCTCAAAGATAAGGACATTACGGTCAACAGAAAGCAGATCGAATTTGAAAAGTCTGTTCGTTCGGTTGGTGAACATAAGGTCATTGTGCGTCTTTCATCAAAATTAAGACCAGCTTTCACCCTTAAAGTAGTAGCAAAAGAAGGCGAATAAAAAAGCCACGTTTCATATCTGGATTTACCTATGCCTCATGCCCCCCAAAGCAAAAAGGATAGGCAGAAGTTTTCATTGTCCGATGTTGGTGGGAAAAATATACCCACTAACATCGAGGCAGAAAAGGCAGTATTGGCAGCGATACTGCTTAATGATGAAAATTTGACGCTTGTCTCGGACATCTTAAAACCACATCATTTTTACAGTTATGCCCATCAGGTTATTTATCAAGCAATTATTGAACTTGCTCAAGAAAACAAGCGCATAGATTTGTTGGTATTGCAAGACTTGCTTGCAACAAAAAATAATCTTGAAGCAGTTGGCGGTATCCCATACCTTATGGAGCTTCAAGAAAATATACCTGCTCTTGGCCTTATTGCCCAGCACGCGGCAATCGTAAAAGATAAGTCAACATTGCGAGAGCTTATTAGTACAGCATCGGAAATTATACAACACTGCTATGAGCAAAAAGTAGACGAAATTGATGAAGTGCTTGATTTTGCAGAAAAAAAAGTATTCCAGATTTCAAACAACCTGACCATTCCCACCTTTGTCAAACTTGACGCGGTACTAAAAAAAACTTTTCAGCAGCTGGCTGAAGTCAAAACATGCCGCGAGGGTGTGACTGGGGTTCCCAGTGGGTTTACTCATTTTGACATGATGACTTCGGGTATGCAGCGGGGCGACCTGCTTATTTTGGCAGCCCGACCGTCAATGGGTAAAACGGCCTTAGCACTTAATATGGCGCTTAGCGCTTGGAACAGTGGCGCACCAGTTGCCATCTTTTCTTTGGAAATGTCTGCCGAACAACTAGTCTTGCGTATGTTATCGACCCAGTCAGGCATTGCCCATCAAAAGATTCGTAATGCCATGGTTAGCTCTGAGGAGTGGATGACTTTAACAAATACGGCTGCCAAACTGGCAGAAGCCGGTATTTTCATTGATGATACCGCCACCATCAACATTATGGAGCTTCGAGCAAAGGCAAGAAAGCTAAAAGCTCAAGAAAATATAGGTCTTATCATTATTGACTATCTACAACTTATTGGTTCACACCAGCGGTTTGAGAATCGGACACAAGAAATATCGGCAATTTCTCGAGGGCTTAAGGCGCTGGCCAAGGAACTTGATGTACCCGTTTTGGCTTGTTCACAGTTGTCGCGTTCCCTTGAAACCAGGATGGACAAGCGACCTATGCTTTCTGACCTTCGTGAGTCGGGAGCTATCGAACAAGATGGCGATGTTATCTTTTTCATCTATCGGGATGTGGTCTATAATCCTGATACCGAACATCCTGATTTGACCGAAATCATTATTGGCAAACAGCGCAACGGACCCGTTGGTTCGTTTTACGCAAACTTCAAAGGAGACATTGCTCAGTTTGTAGACATTGCAGACGAGCAAGCGCTCATTTAAAAAAATCAAAAAAGGAGAGGGAGTAAAAAAGTGGAAAAGGTCAAAACCTCATGTATTACCCTAGGGGTTGACCCGGGTTTTTCGGTTACGGGTTTTGGGGTAATGCAAAGAAAGCCAAATGGGGTTCAACTCCTTGATTGTGGTTACCTCAAAATGCGTTCATCGGATTCGCTTGTTAGGCGGACTGGAATATTTTACCATTTCTTCAAAGACAAAATTGAACAACTTCACATTTCTCACATAGCACTCGAGACTCCATTTTTGGGAAAGAATGCCCAGACATTTTTGAAGTTGGGGTACTTACGTGGAATCTTATACCTGCTTGCCGACCAACATCAAATTCCAACTTCCGAGTTTGCCCCCAAACAGGTCAAGACAACCGTCACCGGTTTTGGGGGTGCAAGTAAGGACCAAGTTGCCTTGATGGTGCACCGGTTGTTTCCAAACTTACACCAAAAATTTCTCATCTCAAAAAACGATATAACTGATGCGCTTGCAGTTTGTCTGTGTGGTGTTTGGACTGAGCAGGCGTATTCCAATATAGCAAAAAACTACATGTAAACTTTCTCGTTAAAGCAAATCAAAATAGCCTGCTATTGCAGGTTTGTAATATTCATCGATTCCGATAATAAATATTATGTTAAATTTATGCGCCGTGTTATTTTGAGTGGAAAGCTAATCTATTGAGGTTAATTCTGCAGAATTAACCTCAATAACTATAATCATTTTTTCTATGTTGGCAGGGTTAAAAAAAGGCAGTCAAATTTGACCACAGAGAAAAGAATCATGGGGAGGTAATCCAATTGGTCGTTGGTCAACAAACTTGGGGTCGCGGCAGTACTTGTCTCGTGTTTTTCTAATGTAGTAATTTTGTCAAAAGCTATGCATTCCAATAATGCTGATATCAAAAAAAACCGTCATGCAAGAAAATCCTGCATGACGGAAAAAGGAGAAAGGAGAGTAGTAATGAAGTCAAAAAATGAATCTCAACTTCATGATAGCTATAGCTTATTACACTTTATGAAAAAATCAAGAAAAATATAAATAAGCTGATAATCTGAATAAATTTCAACATAAAGACAGTTTGTATATAAAAACAAAGGTCTTGGGCAAGTAATCTCAACCCGAGAATGCTTAATACTTTAACTATCCAATGGGAGAACCATGGTAAACTATTTGCCAGGAAAGTCAAACGCCTCACCAGTTAACGTCACCACTAAAAAAATATGGGAGGATAAACCAATCGAACGAAATCCAAGATATGGGGAAAAGAGTAAAATGAACAACCACCCTTTTCAGCCAAAATACAAAAAGCCCCTCGTTTGGAGTCCCCAAGAAAATGGAGGAAAACTTGGTTGGACATGAAGGGCTTCTCGTACTAACCTCACCTTAATTTTTTAAATTTCACCTTTGTATTACTATGAGCTTATAGTAAGGATTGGTTATTGCAAATGGATTATATAAAAAATGGGTATTATTATATACACTTAGTAAATTTAAGGATTTGTAGTTGCCGATAAGGGCCTCTGATAGGCAATAGTAAAAAATAAATAAAATTATAACTTTATTTATTTTTTACTATTTTTATAATGCAGTTTGGAATATTATCGATTGATGCGTACAAACTGAATAATCACGATGCTTCAGGATGACATGATTGGCTAAGAGTTAGGGCTCCCGAGAAGTATGGTTCCATCATCAAAGAAGGTGTGAAAGTACTCACAGCCTTGGGGTATCATCTTCGGGGCCTTGATTGGGTTAATAATTGGGGTTGATTTTTGTACTACTGGCATAGGTTTTACTACGCGAAGTGGAGCCGTTACTGCAGATGAGGCCGGTATTGGCATTTGGTTGTAATACCAATAGAAACCAAGGCATAATGCAAGGACAATGCCAGTGTATAGAGCCCAATAAGAGGTCCAAGAGGTACTATTATCAGGTTTTATAGGGCCTGTTGAAATTTTTGCCTCTGTGGGGGTTCTTTGGCCTTGTTGTTCGGATGGAATTATGGTAGGAAGCGGATCTATTGAGTCATCTTGAACTTCTGCTGGCTCTGAATCGGTAACCATCACCACGTTGGATTCTGCTTGGCCTGCTACTTCTTCTTGGGCTTTATTTTTAGGTGTTTGCTCAAACGTTTCAAGCTCACGGTCATGTTTAGCTTGTTTGGTAGCTTCTACAGCTTCTTTTATTGTCGGATTGTTGCTACATGCTTCTTGAAGAGTATTGCTTTGCTCTACAATGTCGACAAGCCTTTTTGTGCGAGCTGCATCTTGATTATTTGAGGCATTTTTTAGCTGAGTAGCCATCAGTTCTGTATAGGGTTTAAAAAGTTTTTCATTTGCAGTATCCATTCGCCTTGGTGATTGATTGTTATGCTGTGTAAGATTCCGTTTAAAAACTTCGACAGCTTTGCTTAGCTCTTCCAGTTGTTTAATAGATAAAACCTTACCCTGCTCTCCTTGACTCGTTTTTGTTCCAATGATCTCTTCAGGCTTAAGTTCATTCAAAAAATTATTCACCGTACTCCATGGAAAGCTCGTATTAAAAGCTTGATTTGCCTCATCAAGTTTTTTCATTAATGGTACCAGGTAAGATATTTGTGCATGGTGCTCTTTTCCGCCGTCTCTTTTTAGTTGATTACGATAGGGTTGCTCAGCCCCCTGCACCGTAAAAAAGCTTATAGCCAAAAAGAACGATAATGCATTATGGATGTTGTTACCAGTTAACATTTTCACTATATGCCCTTTCTAAAACCTGCTTTAGCAAGGAGCGAAAGCACTTGCCCAGGGTTTTTCCAACAGTAATAAGCTGCCCCAGCAGCACCTAGTGCAAGTCCACCCCATTTCATAAAGCCTGTCCAGGTCCAACTGGAGCCATGTTCCTGTGGACTGCAAATCTGGCTTTTCCATGTTTTGAACTGTCCTGCAATGTCAAGGTCGGCTAATGTAAAGCTTGCATTGTGATTATTGTTTAATGTTTTAAGTATTAATGGGTCATCCCCAGACACTTTATCAACGGTGTCAATGATCGTATCAAATTTTTGTGTAATCTGCTGCTCATATCCTGTAAGCGCTTGTGCAATGGCTTGCTTTTGTTCTGGGCTTGCGTAAGCGAGGTCTTGTTGTAATGAGCTCAGGCTTGCAATAGCGCTTTGTACACGCTTTTCAAGCAGTTCTTTACGTTGTGGCTTTGTCGTTAAAAAGTCTAAAACAAGGTAACTTTTTCCGTGTTTTTTCAAAATTTCTGAACCTAGTACCTTGTTGATATAATGATCCAGAGCCTTATCTAAGTTTGCAAATGCTTCGATGCATGCTGGCACTTGTACCGTTGGTTGATCAGAGGTTTGTGTTGGCACGGTGTTGGAAAGATCTTGGCTGTTTTGCTCACCGTCAACGTTAGTAGGTTGTGGCTGCGGCTGACTCTGCTCAGTGTCCTCTTGTCCTTGAAACAGTGGCCCTGAATCAGTTACGGGTTGTAGAGGTGCTGGCAGACCATCGTTACCATCCCCTTTTGTAAGGAGTTGGCCTGCATCGTCGTCTTTGTTTTCATCTTTTACAGTGTCATTGCTTGGTTGCTTGATATTGCCAAGGTTTTCTCCATCGCCGCGGTTGCTGTATTCGGTGTTTGGGGAGTTATTATAGTCAGGTACATTGCGCTCGCCCGCTTCTGTCTTTGAATAATCGGGTGAACCAAAGTTGCCAAAACCCGTGTTTGCAAATGGTAAACTATACCCAATGTTGTCTGAGTCAGCAAGCTTGTGATTTGTTGTACTTTCAGCATCGATTACAGGATAATATTCAAACGGGTTTTGCATCTGCGCTCCTACGTGCCAGTTGTTCCCGTCAGTAGAAACAGCAGTTTGCGAAATAGGCTTTTTACCTTGTGATGCCTTTTGAGGGGTGGCTCTTTTCTCGTTTGCGTCTTTTTTTGAGAGCCTTTTTGGGCTTATAGTTTTTTTAGTAGGCCCTGTTGTTGATGAGCTTAGCACCACTTGTGCATTCTCAAAGCCATTATTTTCCCCCTGCTTTTGCCCCACGCTTTCTTGTTGTACTTGCACAGGATCAATGCCAAATAAGGCATAAAATGGTTGATTCTCAGTACTTTGGTTTAGGCCGCTTTTTGTTGGTTGCGGCCCAAACCATGTGAGTGAGGTTAAAAAAAGAATTGCTATTTTAGCGAGTTTATCAGTGTGAATTGTGGCTATTTTTGTATTCATTAGTTTCCCTTCCATTTTTATTTAATAAATTTGCCAATTTTGCTTACAGACCTACCTATGTTTGTGGCGCGAGGCATGTTTACACGCGGAGGTGTCGGTGTGTGTAATTGTTGTGGCATTCTTGGTGTTGCTACTGCCTGGCGAGGTAGTTGTGGTTGTTGCTGCGGTCTAAAGCTAAAGTTAATATTTTTTCCATGGTTACCTTGGTTAAACTGTGGCTGCAGTTGAGGTAATGGCTGTTGTGGTATGATGCTAGTCCTACTCAAGTTTAAGTGCTGAATCGGCACTGATGGCGTATTTACCTGATTTGGTATTGCAAAAGATTGCCCCTGCGGTCTACCAACAGGAAGCCTCATTTGTTTTTGCTGCTGGACGGCTTTTTGTGCCTGTTGCAATTGTGCTGACACTGCATCTCTATCAAAAGGCAGTGGTTGTTGTGTAGTTGTTTGAAGGCTTGGCAAACTTACTGTGCTTCCTGCAGCTGGAACAGGTGCAGATTTTGCAGATCCTTTACCGTTGCGCTTTTGTACTTCACGTAAAAGTTTTTGCGTAAATGCTGGATCAAGTGTAACAGTTGCTTGACCATGACCTTGAGAAGCTATGTTTTGCCTGAGTGTTTGTTCAAACTGTTCTAGCTCTTCTTGGGTCCATTGGCATTCTACTTGAGGAGTATCCACACTTTCTGGTATTTGCCTGTGGTGTGCAGCAAGCGCTTCTTGCAAAGCTTCTAGTTCCAATTCACGTTGTGCAAGTTCTGCTTGGGCACTATCACCACCACGTTCATATTGTGCGGTTATTATATCGTCTGCCACAAAACTTTGTTCGGTTGACGGACCTACCTGTCCGGCAGGCTCTGATGTACCTTTACTTTTTTCTACAACGTCAAACGGATTTTCAGTTTTTTGAGCATCGCCAAAGTTGAGTGTTTGTAATACATCTTTTTTTGCCCGTTCACTTACTAGTTCCAAGCGGCTGATAAGGTCTTGTTCATCTTGAATCTTCCACGCGTCTTGGGCGAAGTTGTCACGTACTTGCTCAGTAGCGATTTCTCTCTTGTTTTCTCTTTCTTTAATAGCTTCCAATTGCGCTTGCTCTTCACGTTCTTTAGCAATGCGTTCTTGTTGAGCTTGCTCCTCGAGTTGTGTAAGTCTTTGTGTAACCGGAGCACGCTCTTTAAGTTCAGCAAGTTCTTGTTTTTTTGTTTGTTCTGCTCGCTGTGCTACTTCATTGACTTGTTTTTCAAGCTCTGCTTTACGTTTTTCTATGGCTTGAGTAAAACCTGTATTTTTAGCTATTTCTGCTTCTTGATCAGCTAGGGCTTTTGCTTGCGCTGTTTGTGTTTTTAGCTTTTCTTGTTGAGATTTGTTTTTAATCGTTTGTTCAAATTGCGCTCGATTATCATTGTATTTTATTTGCTTACGCTCCTCTTGTCTTTGCTTGAGTGCATCACGTTTTGTTTGGCGTTCTTGAGCGATTTGCGCTTGACGAGCCTGCTGAGCAGCTTGTTGTTGTGCTAAGTGTTCTTGATCTGCTTGTTGGCGAGCAAGCCTTTTTTGTTTGATTTCCTCAAGTTTATCACGGTACCGTTCACGTTCTAATGCTTTTTGCTGTTCTTCTTGCTCAAGTTTTTCTTGTGCTTGACGTTGTTTAAGCTCATGTGCTTCTTTTTCTTGCTCAAGCTGCTTTTGGCGAGCTTGCTCTTCACGTAGTATTTGCTGAGTTGTCTCTTGCGCTAGTTCTGCATCTATTTTTGTACGCTCAGCTGCCAGATCCTGGCGCGTCTGAGCTTGTAATGCTTTTTCTTGTTGGGATAATGACTTGTTAGTAGCATTTTTCAAGCGTGCCTGGCGCTCATGTTCTTTGGCAAGACGTTCTTGCCGCGCTTGATTGCGCAGTTGCTTTTTTTCAGCACGTTTACGAGCAGCATCTTCAAGGCGTTGTTTGCGCGCCTGTTCTTCTTGTGCAAGTCTCTTTTTAACAGGCTTGTTTTCTTTAAGTTCTTTAACTTCTTGTTCGCGCTCAAGTTTTGCCTGTTCTGCTAGTTTTTCAAGTTTTGCTTGCTCTTCGGCTTCTTGAGCTTCAATTTCTTTTTTGGCTTGTTCAAGCTCTTTGCGTGCTTGGGCAAGTTTGCGCTTTTCGGCCTCAGCTTGAAGCTTTTCTTGATCACGTTTTTCTTTGCTTTCTTTCTTTTCCGCCAAAAGCAAGCGAGCGTTTTCAGCTTCTTTGTCGGCTATCGATTTGGCATCTTTTATTGCCTGACGCGCTTTATTGAATTTTTCTGCGCCTCTTTGGTATTGTTCCGCTTGTAGTTCAGCTTTACGCTTATTGACCTGATCCTGGAAATCTTGTTTATTTTGTTTATCAAACTTGCGTTTTTCGGCATCAAGACGATTATTTTTTTGTTTTTCATCTTCTTGCTTGCGCTTTATTCCGGCGATAAAACGGGCATTATTGCGACCATATCTTTTGCGTTCCTCGCGTGGCTTCTTGTCTGTTGATTCCCCACCGTGGGCAAAGTCTGCAGCTGAAAATGGGAATGAATCGTCAGCATTATCACCACTCATGCCTTTAGCTGGTCCGCCTGGGGTTGCTTTTGATGCGCTTGGCCCTGTTGAGCCACCTAGGCCAGGAGCTGGGATTGCTGGTGGTACAGGTATACCAGGTATTGCCGTTTTAGGCGTTGTTTCTGGTCTATTTTCGGTTTCTGCTCCTTGCTCTGGGGCAAACTCATTGATTGATTCCGGATCATAGCTCATTGCTGGGTCTAAATCATCACCATATGTTTCTAACAGCAGCTCAGGGTCTGTAGCCTGATTGACTAGAGGAATGAGTGGCTTAAGGCTACTATCTTGTCCATTGGTTATGGTGATGCTATCACAAGAAGCCGTATTTTGAGATTTTTTGGGCTGTTTAATGCGTGGCTGGTAGTGGCTACCTGAGCCAGCAACCATAGTTTTGGGGCTGATGCTACCGCGTTTGCTATAATTACCTTCTGAATGGAAGGCATCACATCCAAGGTGTGAAATAGGCGCTTGGACCGAATTTCGGCCTGTTACGACTGATTTTTGAATAAATGGGCTTTGGGTCTGTGTTCCCCAGTTAAGGCCTTGCTGGCCAGCTGGTTGGGCCGACTTTTGCCGCGAAAAGCTGATAGATGGGGTCTGCACAGCACTGCTACGATCCACAATACCCTGGTTTGGGGCAACAGGACGTCTGGCAACAACACAAACGTTTGCTGGACGGACAGGAGCGATTGGTTCAACCGGGGTTCGATCGACCAATATCCATGGCGTACCAACAGCCGTTAGGGCCGCAATAAGCGCTGTAGATAATGATTTTATGCCATTATTCACGATATAACCTCCATTCACAAATAACCTCTATTTTCCTTGTCCCAGCTGGCCTAGGCCACCCGAGCACTCTTTTATCCTACCAGGCCCACGTATATTGTCAAATGGTAAATTAATAATTTTTAATGGTAATTTAAGGAATGGTCGAAAAACGATGAAAAGTCCTATGGTAGGACAATACTACAATAATTTTGGGGTATGGTTTGCTTGATCTGTTCTGTTTAATTGAAAAAACCTACATAAATACTTTACAATAATGGTAATTAATTAACCCTTAACCCTTAACCCTTGGGTTAAGGGTTAAGGGTTAAGGGTTAAGGGTTAAGGGGAAGGTTAAAGATCATGAAAAAAATAGTAACGGTTTTTCTTTTAGGACTGGTCGCTTGGGCGGGGTCAGTAGATGGAGCTCTCTCAGAGCAAGATATTCTCGATGAAGTTGTCGGCTATCTTCAAAAAGAGGCGACTATCAAAGATAAGTTTAAAAGTATCACAGAACAAAAGATCTATGTTCCAAGTAGTAAAAAAAATGGGCTAACTCATATTATTTCTATATCAACTCAAGGCGACAATTGGTTGACTGTGGGTTATGTTGTTAAAATTTTTGATAATAAGAGCAATTTGAATGCGTTCACCAAAGATAAGGGGTATAAGAGTGGTGGTATCATCAAAAATAGCGAAGTAATACATTTTGTTCTAATGCTTGAAAGTCAGCATATCTTGGATGAGGTAGTAGCTTATCTTAGACAAAACTCGCCGTACAAGAAGTTGTTTACAAAGATATCAAATCAAAAAATTCATGAAACAAGTGGGGGTGGGTCAGATCCTTCGAGTGCTATAGGCTCTGCATCTAACTCGACTCATATTATTTTTATTACGGCAACTGATAATACAAATCAATCGGCTGGCTATGTGGTTAAAATATTGAGAGACCGGGATGGCATAGACTCTGAACAAAAAATCATTACCGAAGGGATTGTCGATAAGATTGATCTTGTTATCAACAAATACAAAAAAAAGAATACAAGTAAAAAACTACCGATACATGTCAAATATTACGAGACCGGGACTATTGCCCAAGGTGGTGACGGCAGCAACGATATCTCGTTTGTTCTTATGTCTGCTGCTAAAGGTAAGCCATTGGATGTGGTGGCAAATAATATTACAAACTATAGTGAACAGCAATTGGATGAAATGGGACGTGACATTGGTGAGCAAATGGGCAATTTAACCTGTGCATATTTCACAGAAAAGAACTCAATTTTGCGATACGGTGATCCAGAATCACAAAATTGCTTATATGAACCCAGTGAAAAGCAGCTCTATCGAATAGACCTAGCAAATACCTGGGAAGTTGAGTACGAAGAAGACACTCCAAGGTTGTTGGGCTTTTCAAGTAAACTTGCTAGTTACTACAGCGCAGAGGAGTTTATTTTCAAGGGAGTTTGGTTTAGATTTTTTGAAAGGAATGTTAAGACATTTACCGAACAATGGGATAAAGGTAAAGGCAAGCATATTAATCCATACTATGATTCGGGAAAAAATCTTGAAACCTTCAAAGAATATAGATTGAGATACACTTTTGCCCAAGCCTTCTATGAAGGTTACTATGAAGCTGTTAAAGGTCTTAAGCGTAAGGATTGGGATATGCATGAAGATTCATTTGTTGTGTCGGTCAATAAATTGAAAAACCGTGAGGATGAGAACTATCCAGGTATTGTTCCAGCATTAAAGAAAGAATTTAAAACTGATGCTCAACCAATCATCGATTATCTTTTTGCTCCAGTAAAAGGCTCTAAAGCAGGAACCCCGAAGGTTAATGATGTTACCAGTCTACTCCATGTACTCAAGCTTAAGATGCTTAGGCTGATAGGTATGGTTGGTTCAAAATAAAAAATAGTGATTTAATCAATCTTAATAAACTGACAGTCTTTGCTTGCAAGTAGCTGTTGGACTGGTGTGGTAATAGCTGGCACTGTGACAAAGAACTGGCCAGGTAAGTCGTACAAAAGTTGTAGGCAGCGGGCAAGGTAGTTTTGGTCAAAATCAGTCATAAAATCGTCAAGAAGCAAAATGCTTGAAAGCCCTTGGTCGCAAAGTAGCTTTAGCTGAGCAATTTTAAGTAAAAGTGTAAGTAATTTTTGTTGGCCACGTGAGCCGTAGGTACGGGCATTTTTGTCTTGAAACGTTACTAAAAAGTCGTCTAAATGTGCCCCAAATAAACTGCGCTCAAGTGCAAGTTCTCGATGCAGCTGTTTATCGCGGTATGCAGGCCAGAAAGAAGTGAAATTTTGCCCATATGCTTGCTTGTGTTTGTAGGTCAAGCTAGCCGAAAGCCCCGTATTGTCATTAGTAAAATATTGCTCAAGAAGCTGGTTAATAACCTGGCCAAGCTGTTCAAGGTAATGCGTACGCTGGTCGCAGATAGCAAATGACTCTTCCCAGAGCTTTTGGCTCCACACCTCAATCTGATCGCTATACTTGACTGCGGCTCGTGTTCGGTGTGCATCAGCAAGCATTTTGTTACGTTGTTGCATGATTTGCCTGTAACGCTTAAAAACAGGCAGTAAGCTTGGGTCTTGTAAGAGCAAGGCATAACTTAAAAAGTCACGGCGCAACTCAGGTGCGCCGTGAATAAGCTGCAGATCACCTGCAGTGAGTGTGATGAGCCGGTAATGAGTTATAAGATCTTTATATGAGGTTGCTGCTTTGTCATTGAGTTTGACAACTTTGCCCTCACGTTGATTATAACCGATCTTTATGGCGTTTGTTTCCAAGCCATTATCGGCCTGTGCATTAATGGTAACAAAAAAATAGTCATTGTTAAGATTGATCAGCTCTCGTTGTACATGTGTTCTGAACGAGCGAAGATAACAACAGTAGTGTAATGCTTCCAAAATGCTGGTTTTACCAGACCCGTTCAGACCCTCAATAACAACACATTTACGATCAAACTCAAATGTTTTTTCGGTAAAACAACGAAAATTTTTTAGCGTAAGCGTATTAACAAACACGTTACAATGCTATTGTTCTTGGCCTGTTTGACTGAGTGAGACCGGCATAACCAAGTACGTCATGTCGTATTCTTCAGTTTTTGTGTCAAAAATAATTGGCTTAATATTATTTTTGATGTGAAATGCTACCTGCTGGTCCGGGAAAACCTGGAGGCCATTAAGCAGGTACGGTGAATAAAAGCGGCTTTCAATAGCGTCACCATCGTACTCTTCCAGTGTGAGCGACTCCTCCAAGCGACCAACATCTTTGTTGTGCAAATTAACGTGGACTGCGCCTTTGTCAAAGGTAAAGTTGGTTGAGACAAATTGGCCTGCGAGCAGACAGCTTGTACGCTTGAGTGTGCGCAGGAAAGCGTCTTTGCTTAGACGCGCAGGCATAAAGCCTTCGCGGTCAAGCACTGCTTGGTAAGTAGGGAATTTTTCAGAAATAAGTTTGGTGAAAAAATTGAAGTTTTTGCCGGAAAATACTACTTGGTTGCCACAGGTTCCCAAAAACACTGCTTGACTGTCATCACCACTTTCAAGAATTTTTTTAAGTTCAACGATGGCACGCTTAGGCATAAGCCAGTTTTTTTCTTCTTCAAGTGTGTATTTTGCCGTTGTGATGCGTGCAAGGCAGTGTCCGTCAGTGGCGACCATTGCAAGATGTTGCGGCCCAACCTCAAACAACAAACCGTTAAGCGCTGGATTTGCGTTATTGCTTGGTATAAGAAATGCAACTTTGTTAAGCAGTGTGAGTAAAAACTGTCCGTCAAGTTCCATTAAATTTTCTATGCGTTCTGGAAATGGTGGAAATTGTTGCGCGTCTTTAATATTGAGAACAAGCTCAACGCTGCCTGAGACAAGCTTCAAGCTGGTGTCATGTAGATGAAGCGTAATCGGCTCGTCCAGTTCCTTGACGACTTCAAAAATGCGGCGTCCAGAAATAAGAAAGCTTGTTGTGCCATCCAGGTCGCTTTCAATAGGCATTGTTGATTGCAAACTTACTTCAAGGTCGGTTGCTTTCAATGTTAATTCGCGAGGAGCAACATGAAATAAAATTGTCTCGGTTACATCAAGTGTCGTGCGCTTGTTGCAAATTGGCTGCATCGCGCTTAAAAGACTGAGTAATTCTTTTGGATTGACGGTAAACTGTCCACTCATGATCTACCCATTTTTTTGAGAAGTTTATGTTCAAAGTTCGTTGGAGAAAGTATACAATGCCTGTTCAAAAATGTAAAAGTCGGCGACCTATGCACGTGGATGTTTTTTGTTGTAAATCTTACGAACTTCGTTGTTACCAAGATGCGTGTAGGTTTGTACTGTTGCCAGACTTTCATGTCCTAAAATCATCTGTAGTGAGCGGATATCAACGCCGCTTTTGAGTAAGTGTGTTGCTAGAGAGTGACGTAGGCTGTGTGGTGAGATATCTTTAAAAATACCAGCTTGTGAAAGAAACTTTTTAAGAATAAGCCAGAAAGTTTGGCGTGACATGGGTTTTGTTTTGGTGCCAACGGTTCGCGTAGGGAAAAGGTAAGTACTACTACGTTGTAGCGCCATCATGTTTTTAGGCAAAAGCTTGATGTGGACGTTTTCAAGGTAATATGTGAGTAGCTCTAGAATGTTTTTTGGTAGTGGTACCATGCGTTCTTTTTTTCCCTTACCAATCAAATGAATAAAGCCCGTGTCAAAATGAAGTTGATCAACAGTAATGTTGACGAGTTCTGAAACACGCATACCCGTTGCATACAACAAATACAGCATGACTTTATTGCGTATGCCCTTTGGAGACGAATCTTTGTTTGCAGCATTGAGTAAGCGTTCGATTTCTTGCTCGGTTAGATAATGGGGTAATGTTTTTTCAACTTTGGGAAAAACAAGTGTTTTACCGTAGTTTGTAAAACCAAATCGTTCGTGTAAAAAATTAAAAAAAAGTTTCAAGCTTGAGATTCTTCGTGACAATGTTCGGGCAGAAACGCCTTGTTTTTTACAGTGTTTTAAAAATGCACTCAAGTTGACTTTGGTAATTTTTTTTAACGTTACTTTTGATTTTTTCAAGAACTGCTCAAATTGAGCAAGGTCGTTGCGATATGAGAGAAACGTGTTTTGTGAAACACGTTTCTCGGTAAGTAAAAATGCATGAAACTGAGCAATGTAATCGATTGCCTGAGGCATACACGTCTCCCTTAATATGCTTTTGCGACAAATACATCGGTTGTGCTTGCGTTGGAGCAGGCAAAGCAGTCTTTATGAGTTCCATTGTTTACCAGGCAGCGGATAGTTGCTTTGTAAGCTTTTGCTTCTTTCTCGCATGCAGCGCTGCCACACCAGCCAGTCTGATACATTCCCTGCTCTTGCTCAAGCTTCGGGCCAAATTCTGTTAGTTTGTCCCCATGGTGCAGCTGTTTTTCGATGCGTTCTTTTGCCTGTGCAAAGAGTTGCTTTTGAATAAGCTCAAGAAGCTGTGTTGTTTGGCTGACGAGCATGTCTGTGCTGACAAACTGTTTTTTCTTTGTTTTATCATGCTCTGCGCGGTTAACCAAGACCGCTTGATCTTTTTCAAGATCTTTAGGGCCAACTTCAATTCGTACTGGAACTCCTTTAAGTTCCCATGCATAAAATTTTGCGCCAGGAGATGTTTGTGTGTCCAGATCAAGTTCAGCGCGAATATTGTGCTCATCAAGCATCAACTTAATTTTTTTACACTGCTGTTCTACGGCTTCTCGTTGATCGTCTTTTTTGTAAATCGGAATAATAATTGCCTGGATTGGAGCGATTCGTGGAGGCATAAGCAAGCCAAATTCGTCGCCGTGCGTCATAAGCAAGGCCCCAATACTGCGTGTGGTCATGCCCCAACTTGTGCAAAACGGTGTTTTAAGTGACCCATCATCATCTTGATATTGTACGCCAAATGATGCTGGAAAGCTTTGTGAAAGCATATGTGAGGTACACATTTGTAGCGCCTTACCATCCTGCATGAGTCCTTCAATGGTATAGGTTGTGTCGGCTCCCGCAAAACGTTCGCTTTCTGATTTTTCACCGGCAAAAACTGGTATTGCCAGCATTTCCTCATACAGCTGCTTGTAAATATTGAGTGCCTGGAGAGCCATCTCACGCGCTTCTTCTTGAGTACGATGGGCAGTGTGTCCTTCTTGCCACAAAAACTCAAGGCTTCGGACAAATGGACGTGTGCGCATTTCCCAGCGGACAACGTTGGCCCATTGGTTTACTTTGAGCGGTAAATCTCGCCATGATTTAATCCAGCGCTCAAACATGTGGTAAATAATGGTTTCAGAGGTTGGTCGTACCACGAAAGGTTCTTCAAGCTCCTTACCTCCACCAATGGTGACAACAGCAAGCTCTGGCGAAAAACCCTCAATATGTTTTGCTTCACGTTTTATAAATGACTCTGGAATGAGCAATGGAAAATAAGCGTTTTTGGTACCGGTTGCTTTTATTTGAGCATCAAGCTCTTTTTGGATTTCTTCCCAGATAGCATATCCGTAGGGGCGAAACACAAAACACCCTCTGGTTGGACTTTCATCAATAAGTTCAGCCTGAACAATAACGTCCTGATACCATTGTGCAAAATTTGTTTTAATATCGGCTAGCTTTTCCATAGTGTTTCGCCTCTATAAGGGTTTTACTGGTTATCTATTCTTGCAATAGAACTGATAGTTTAACATAATAAAACACAATGTCATTTACAGCATGTGCATAAAGGATATAAATAGAGGGAAAATAATGAATAACGGCAAACTTTTTGTTATAGCTGCACCATCGGGTGCTGGCAAAACAACGGTAGCACGTGGGGTGGTTGATAAACTTGCAGTAGAATTGCCTATTGAAAAAGTAGTTACGTACACTTCTCGGCCAATGGGGCCAGGAGAAATTGAGGGTTATGATTATTACTTTTTGTCGCCCGTTGAATTTAAGCGTAAAATTAATGAGGGATTTTTTTTGGAAACGACTCAATACGCTGGCCATTACTATGGCTCTCCGCGTTCGATTATTAACGGGATGGCTACGGGGAATGTGTATGTAATGGTGACAGATCTGGCTGGGGTTCACACACTTAAACGATTGATTCCTGAAGCGGTTATGATTGGCCTATATGTTTCAGACTCTACAGCACTTAGAGATCGGCTAACAAAGCGTGGTCGCGAGTACGGTCAAGCTCTTGAGCAACGAATTGCTTTTGCAGCTGAAGAAATGAAGCAACTGGCGCAGGATGAAACCTTTGAGTATCGTGTTAGAAATGATGTTTTAGATGAAGCAATTCAAGAGATAAAAAATATTATCCGACACAAAATGAAAAATTGAAAGTTTTTGTAACGCACACCCTCACCTTGAAGACGGGTTTATAGATTTTAAAGCGTCTTCTTTTTGATGTTGATAAAAATTATCAGACACACTATGAGGTTCAGCAGGTTTCTATATAATTTGATATGATCGACCAGCAGGTATAAAGAGCCAGTATTGCTCCCGTATAGCCAAGTTTGGTCAGGATGCTACGAAATTTTAGTTCAAGATTGAGGTGAATCTTGTCCATAATTCGCACGAGGGCTTGAACCACCTTGCATACCCCCTTGTAGCGTATGGAACTCTGCTTATCAAAGCCATTTTGATTGTACAGCACCAATCTTCTGGCTGAGTCCAACTCAACCTTGAACCCATAGTTTTGAGCAATTTGGCTTATAGTTTGATTAAAAAAATCTGCCAACTCTTGATGTATTTGATACAAGTGCCACGCAGTACAAGGCGTTAGTCCCGTACCACTCCATAGTGTATAAAATGCTGCTATTGCATGATCGCAGCGTTTGCCCAGATTGGTCAGTACAGCCCTGGCTTCTCCATTTGCATTGAATATATCTTGAAACAACACACCGTACAGTAGACGGCCACTGGGATCATTATCTTTATTAAGTTTTTGCATTTCTTGGCCAACATGCACCAAAATTGCAAGCAAACCGTCTTTTGCTTGATCAAGTGAGCGTTCTTCTCCTTGACCACACAAAGAGCTTGCCAAACATAAAATAAGCAGCCCCCACACGTAATTATTCATAACCCTCCCCCCCCTTTTTTGTTTTACAAAACTATCATACACCCACCATGTTTAGTTTTGCAGGCAGGGTAAATTGAAGTCGAGCATTTTGGGGTGAGTTAATAAAAACGACGCCTGTACAATACAAGCAGTATTGAGAAAAATAGTAACACAGGAATATATAATAAAAAGAAGCTCAATAGATGATTTTTCGAGCACATTTGTGCAATACCAAGATTTGCAAAGTATATGAAATATAAACCACCCGAAAGCATAATCGAGCGGAGTATGTTGCTATAACCTTGACCCCAGAGCATCATGGCCAAGCAGGCCAAAAGTGGAAAGAACAGTTGCCATAACACCGTTGTGACACGTTTATGTAACTCAAACAAAGCTTCTCGACTATGTTTGGCATGCTGAAGCAGTTTAGCCAGCGACGTAAATTTAACATGCCCAAGCTTGCTGTCTTCTTGAATAGAATCAGACTGAAAGAAACTCTTGAGGTCAAGCCTGCTGTGCCCAAAGTGCACAACGTGTTCTTTACCCGATTGTTGCTGCATCCACGCAGAGCCATTATACAACTGAAAAATATTGTCACGCAGTTGACCACGTTGTGCAACAAAAAACTGGGCTCCCCGTTTTTTATGCATAAGTGCAACCATTATCTTTTGCAGCTCGACATAGCCATTCTCTAAAAACTCTTTTTGAGCAAATGACACCATAAATCCGGGAAATGGTGTATGAATTTTGCCGGGCTCCAGTTTTGCAAGTTGCTCTTTTGCCGCAATAAGCAAAAACTGCTTCCCCTTGCTATAGCTTTGTGGTCCATACTCAAATACAAGTGGTGCATACAAAACCGCAAGTGTAAGCGAAAACAGCAGTACGGCCCTATGGAGTGAAGATCTGGCTGCAGACAAAAAATAAATCATTCCATCTTGATTGTACGCAATAATGTTCCCCAAAACATGAGCTACGGCAAAGCTTGATGCAAAAGGAAAGGCATAAATCCCAATAAGCGGAAGCATGTACCAACATACCAGAGGAATGGCGCCAAGAAACGGAATAAATTGCAAACGCAAAAAAACATTACACGAAGTAAAAAAAACAAAACAGACACTTGCAGCCAACAGGAAAAAAGACATAAACCGTTGATAAAAAAAGCGTGCAAGCATGGCGTTAGTTATTTTTTGCTTGTATCAATGACAATGTCATTGTCAACAAGGCGAATTCGCTTCAAGGCTACCGTTTTGCCAGTAGCAGTATCAATATCAAACCAAATTCCAGAAAGAACCATGGGGCCCGTGGTCTGAACGGTAAACTGCGAAGCTTTTGGGTGCGAAAGTATTTTAGCCATTACCTGATCATAATTTACACCAATAATAGAATTCAGCGGCCCACATCCACCAAGATCGGTTAGATATCCAGTGCCTTGAGGCAAAATTTGCTCATCAGCCGTTTGAATATGGGTGTGGGTGCCATACACCGCAGAAACCTTGCCATCAAGGAAAAATCCCATGGCTCGCTTTTCAGATGTTGCTTCAGCATGCATATCAACCAAGATTACATTTGTTTTGCTGCCTACAAACGTCAACAATGACTCTATGGTTCTAAAGGGACAATCTAAAGAATCTGGAATAAAAACACGCCCATGGACGTTAATAACAGCTACCGTTGTTTTATTAACGGTAAAAAAAGCATACCCCCTACCAGGACAAGCTGGAGGGTAATTAGCTGGACGCACAATATCATTGCGTTCATTGAGTGCGTTATAAACGTTTTTCTGACCCCAAACATGGTTGCCGGTGGTAACCACCGACACGCCATGTTCTTTGAAAAAATCAATAATTTGAGGTGTAATACCGCGACCAT
Source organism: Campylobacterota bacterium (assembly GCA_020633995.1). Classification (NCBI taxonomy): domain Bacteria; kingdom Pseudomonadati; phylum Campylobacterota; species Campylobacterota bacterium. The sequence continues at coordinate 417,898 of JACKCO010000004.1, forward strand.
TTTTGGCAGCATTTTCACCATTGACCAGTACCGCATCGACAGCATGCTCTTGCTTTAGCCTATCAATCCACTTTGCAAAAACTTGTTGCCCCGGCAGGCCAATAATGTCACCTATGCATAAAATTCGTACTGTACTCATCGTTCCTAACTATCGAGCTGCTTGAATAAAGCGTTTTTCGCGAATTACATTTACTTTAATTTCGCCAGGAAATGCCATTTCTTCTTCTATTTTTTTAGCTAGGTCACGTGAAAGTATTTGCGCCTTCTCATCGTCAAGTGAGTCTTCATTAACAATAACCCTAATTTCACGGCCAGCTTGCAACGCGTATGCTTTTTTAACACCATCAAATCCACCAGCGATTTCTTCAAGTTGCTCTAAACGCTTGATGTATGTTGACAACGTTTCCTTTCGAGCGCCTGGGCGAGATGCCGAAATAGCATCGGCAATGTGCACAATAAATGAGTACACACTGATGGGCGGAACCTCTTCGTGGTGAGCTGCAATAGCATTGACCACCAGAGGATCTTCACCATACTCCTTTGCTAAATCTCCACCAATAATAGCGTGAGGTCCCTCTACCTCTGCAGAAACAGCCTTACCAATGTCATGCAATAGTCCCCCGCGAGCAGCAAGGTCTGGATCGAGGCCAAGTTCTGTGGCGATCATACGTGAGAAATAGGCAACTTCCTTACAGTGAATTAAGTTATTTTGTGTGTAGCTGGTTCTGAAATGAAGTTTGCCCAGAAGTTTGACAATCTCTTCATGAACACCACGAAAGCCAAATTCTAGAATTGTTTGATGACCAATCTCGAGCACCGTTTGGTCAAGTTCAGCCTCACACTTAGCAACAGTTTCTTCAATTCTTGTTGGGTTAATACGACCATCTTGGATAAGTTTTGTCAGGGAGCGACGGGCTATCTCTCGCCTGATCGGGTTAAACCCCGAAATGGTAATAATTTCGGGAGTATCACCAATGACAAACTCCATACCCGTTGCCATCTCAAGAGCCTTAATATTTCTTCCTTCCTTACCAATGATGCGACCCTTCATTTCTTCGTTAGGAAGCTGAATGACACTTGAAGAATGCAATGTGACAGACTCCGCAAGGTAACGCTGCATAGTTGAAGCAAGTATTGAGGTAGACTTTTCCTTAGCAATTTCTTTGGTTTCCGATTCCACCTTGGCAATCCATTTTTGATTTGCAAGGCGTACTTCCTTTTCAAGTGATTCAAATAAAATGCGTTTAGCATCGTCTTGCTTGAGGCCACTTAAACGCTCTAACTTGCTCATTAAGTCTTCATACAGTTTTTTGACTTTTGTTTCATCAAAACTAAGCCTATCAAGACGCTTTGCAAGATCACGTTCTTTTTGCTGAAGCTCGCGGCGCAACTCATCAATCATCAACTCGCGTTGATCAAGCAATTGTTCTTTTTTTTGAGATTTATTCTGGATATGTTGGAGCTCCATACGAGCTTTTTTTATCTCTATATCAAATTCACTGCGCTTACGGTTTATTTCACTTTTGAGTTCGAGAAGTCGTTCTTTGCGTTCTTTTTCAATGTCTTCCTTGGTGTTTTTCATCATTTTTTGTACAGCTGACTTTGCTCTAACGAGCTGCTGTTTCTTTAAAAAGAAATAAACACCCGTTAATAGGCAGCCCAAAACCGTACCACCTAAAAACAAAAGCGGTTCAAATCCTATAATCATGATTGTTCCCCAATCTGTATTATTTAAAAATCAGAAAAGCAAAAAATTAGATTCTTTGAGGAAGAGAAAAGGAAAAAAGTATAAGAAAGAAGAGCAAAAAACGGCTCAAACGCTAAAATTTTTATCAATCGTAGCAGATAAGCGTTCTAGCTTATTTTCCCACGCATCAAGCTTTTGATTACTTAATTCAAGATCCGTAGCAAGCTCAAGGGCTACAACAAGCGCAATTTTTTCAGTATCAGGGAGTACCATTTTTTCCATCTTTTCTTTGATCATTTTTTCAACAAGTCGAGCTGCCCGCTCAATTGTTTCAGCCTCTTGATCAGTAACGATAGAATATGACTTTCCAAGCAATGATATTTTTATCTTTTTACGCATAACAAAACCATTATTCTAGACTTTCGAGAGAATCAATTGTCGAAAGTAATTCTTCTATGGTCGTAATAATTGTAGCTTTTTCTTGAGTTAGCTCTTTATTTGTCGTAACTTCTTTCATTAATGAAGCTTCAAGCTGGCAATATTGCTCCTGCAATTGCTTATGCTGCTGGCTGAGCCCATCGTAACGCATCTGAAGCTCTTCTTTTTGTTGAATGAGTCGAAGAACCTTCTGTTCAAGCTCTTCTAAATACTTCATTCTCTTCCTTTTCCACAAAGAAATATTTGTGCTTTTTATGTTTTATTCTAAAAAGAGCCTAGCGCTTTCCCAAAGGGAATTGCAATACATTTTTATTTTTTTGCAATCTGCACTAGTTCAACAAACGCCTTTGGTTCAAAAATTGCCAACTGGCTAAGCATCTTTCGATTAAGCTCAATATTAGAGCTTTTCAGTCCATGCATGAAGCTACTATAGGAGGTTTCGTTTTGTTTGCAAGCCGCACCGATTCTGGTAATAAACAGTGAACGCATGTCACGCTTTTTTAGTTTACGGCCGATATAGGCAAAGCGCATCGCGCGGAGCAATGTTTCTTTTGCACGTTTAAAAATATTTTTACGCTGACCCCAGAAACCTTTTGCTTGCTTGAGGAGGCGTTTATGTCTTTTTCTGGTTACAACGCCGCGTTTAACTCTACTCATTATTTAAAACCTCGTTTCTATAAAATTATTAATCAATTAATATGGCATTAAAATTAAAATATTTTTGCGCTGTTGTCCTTCAACATAAGAAGCACAACGTAACTCACGCACTTGCTTTGGGGATTTCGCCCATGCATGGTGCCTTCTGTAAGCACTTGTTTTTTTCACTTTACCATTACGGTTTTTTTTGAAACGCTTTTTACATGCAGCGTGTGTTTTCATCTTTGGCATAAATATATCCCGTACAATTATCTTAAATTACTTAAATAACATTAATATTTTAAAGCTTACTTTATTGCAAATATTTTTGACCAATACATATGGCTTCTACTATCTTTTTCTTCTTGCAATGAACCAAGATCCATCTTCTTTATATCTTCAGCTATTCGATCAAAAAAGCGTGGTCCCAGGTCATTCATCATAGTGACCTCACGACCTTTAAACTGCAAGGTAAACTTAACTTTCTTTCCATCACGAAAGAATTCTGAAGCCTTGCGTAGTTTCGTCTGATAGTCACCATCGCCAATGTTTGGTCGCATCTTAATTTCTTTAATATGAATAACTTTATGGTGTTTTTTGGCATCATGCATTTGTTTTTTCTTGATGTACAAGAATTTCCCAAAATCCATGAATTTCGTTACAGGAACATTATCCTTAGTACCAACCTGAACTAAATCCATTCCCACATCCTGAGCTTGATGATATGCCTGAGATGTTGGGATGGTTCCCAAGTTTTGCCCTTCATGATCAATCACAATGACCTCACGGGCCTTGATTTGGTCATTTACAAAATATTTACTTGCCAGGTTACCTTCTTTTTTCTTATTGTTCACCATGAACACCTTAGCTCTTCTCTTTCATTTTCTCTTTGACTTGATTGAAAATTTCCTGATAAAGTTTTTTATCTTCTTCTAATCTCTTGTGACAGTTATCTCGGCCTTGACCAAGCTTTTCGTCACCTAGGGTAAACCATGCACCAGATTGCTTGATGATGCCATGCTCTATTGCTGCATCTAGTAGGCTTAACTCTTGACTGATACCTTTACCAAAGATCAAATCTACCTCTATACGCTTGAATGGCGGAGCAAGCTTGTTTTTTACAACTTTAATTAATACCCTGTTGCCAAAATGCTTGTCATTCTTTTTGAGAGCGCCAATTCGACGTACATCAAGTCTTAATGATGCATAAAATTTAAGCGCATTACCACCTGTTGTTGTCTCTTTATCCCCAAAAGGCATAGCATTAATTTTACTACGCACTTGGTTAATGAAAACTAAACAGGCACGTGACTTACTCACAATAGCGGTTAATTTCCTCAAGGCCTGCGACATTAGGCGAGCCTGTAGGCCAACATGGTGGTCACCCATATCACCCTCGAGTTCAGCTTTAGGAACAAGCGCCGCCACAGAATCAACTACAACTAGATCAACAGCATTGGAGCGAACCAGCATTTCTGCAATATCAAGAGCCTGCTCACCATAGTCAGGTTGAGAGATAATTAAGTTATTTATGTCAATTCCAACACGCTCAGCGTAGGTTGGATCCATAGCGTGTTCTGCATCAATAAATGCACACACACCTCCTGCCAGTTGTGCTTGCGCAATAACATGCAAAGTCAGCGTGGTTTTACCTGATGCTTCAGGCCCAAAAATTTCAACAACTCTACCACGCGGTAAGCCACCCACGCCAAGAGCATCATCAACAAGGATCGACCCCGTCGAGATAGTTTCAACATTCAGGTTGGGCTTTTGACCCAAAAGCATAACCGACCCTTTTCCGCACTGCTTATCAATTTGTTCAAAAGTGCTTTTCAGGGCTTTGGCTCGTTCCTCACTCAAAGCAGGAATAATACCATCTTTTGGCTGAGTATCTTTTTTTGTTGTTGCTGTATTTGCTGCCATAAAATAGCTTTCTCTTTTTTATGTGGTTGCTTGTCTGCCATAAGGGGCTTCTAACACCTTATTGTCAATCTCTATTTTAGCATTTCTTTGTAAAGATGCAATAAATGCTCCAAGCAACGTAGTCCTTGTTTTATATTTCTCTTGTTCAATTAATTTTGACCGATCTCGCTCAGCTCTCTTATTAAGCTGATCATCGGCTTCTTTTAGTCGACCAAAATATAGAGTGTTTTCATGTCTATGCTGCACAACTTGAGATGGGTCACTCATTACAAACATTTTCTGGATAAGCGTCCCGAAGTTTTCCAGCCCTTTAACTTTGGTTGTGTTTTTTATGATCTTATCTGTAACTACGTGGGCAAATCCTTCTTTCTTTGCAAGATCTTCCAAGGTTATCTGATTATTTAAAAGTGCCTTTTTCCAATCCTGCGCAAAAGATTTCATTTTGTCGCGGGACCTTGATTTCAAATAGTCACTTTTTATTTGATCCTGCAAGATCGATTGCTTTGGAACATATGACTTCTGTATGTCTGAGATCTGATAAAGCACAAACTTCTCTTCATGTGCAAAATGACCAATGGCATCAATTGCTTTGTTGCCAGCAAAAAGCTTTGCAGCCAGACTGCCCTCAAGTTCTGTTTTTTGTGTATCTTCCTGAGAAAGCAACGATGTTTTATTTTCCTTCAGCCCATGTTTTTGAATAAATTCATCTAAAGCAGTGGGCTCTTGTTTATACGTGTGCACAAGGCGCTCTAGGTCGGCTTTAACACTTGCTAGAGCCTTTTTAGCGCGCAATGTATCCACTATTTCTTCGCGAACATCGTTAAGCTGTTTTTCGTAAGCTTTCTTTCTGCCCACAAGCTGCACAATTTCAAACCCTTCAGGAGTACGGATTAGCTCGGAGACTTCATTGTCACGAAGCTTAAACGCTAGCGCCTCCATTGCTTGTGAATAGGTATTACGAGAGAAGTACTCTGTTAAGCCACCATTGGCTGCAGTCTTTTTGTCATCAGAATGTTTTTTTGCCAGCTCTGCAAAGCGCTCTGGACTTTCAATAAGAAGTTTTTGCAAATTCTTTGCTTTGTACGATAAATCATCCCGCTGCTTAGAAGTGTGCCCTTCAGGCAACGCAAGCAAAATGCGGCGAAGCTGGATTTGAGGCGCAACTCTGAATAGGCTTGATTTGTTCCGTTCATAAAATCTGTTTACAGCTAAATCGTCGATCTCAATTTGTTTTTTAAACTCATCAATTGACAGAACCCAATAACGACCAGATCGTTTTTCTGGAACTCTATATTTATCCGTATGTTTAGAAAAGTAAGCCTCTAAATCTTGATCTGATACCTTTTCTTCTTCCGCCTTCTTGTCAAAAAATGATTGCGGACAAACCATAATCTCAAAGCTTTTTTTACCATAGTCCGCTTGCAAAAAGTCATTCACTACATTATTGGGCACATACGCCATATTGTAAACAAGCTGCTGAACAAGGTTACGAGAAAACTCTCTCTCCTTCTCTTTCTCGAAGGCTGCTGGAGTTATTGACATGCGCTGCAAATAACGCTCGTAAGCATCTACATCAAATTTTGAATCTTGATCAACAAGCTCGGGTAATGACTTGACCAACTCCTGTTTAAACCACTCACCATCTACGCGCACCGCAAGATCTTCTGCAATGCTATCTAGCAACTGGTCTTTGACAGCACTGTTAAGCGCAAATTCGGCTGGATTTGAAACACCCAACACAGATTTAATAAACATATCCTCAGAGAGTCCATACATTTTTGCATATGGTTTGAGCGTGTTAATGCGCTCCTGAAGCTGAGCTAGAGAGCGATAGTACTCTTTAAGGTGTATTGATCTACCATTAACGCGAGCAACCCGCATAAAGTTAACGTTTTGTGGTGAAAAAAATAAAAATCCAACGGTACCAAAGGCCATGGAAATAAAAACGATCCATAGGACTGAGTGCCACTTTTTCATCTCTTTTCTAAATGAACCAATCATACTATTTTCTCCAAGTATTAAGGTTTTGTAATAAAAAACTAGAATGGAGTCTATCGCAACTCAATATTTTTTCCAAATTTTTTTTAACATTTCACCAAAATGTCGTCCAGATAAAGCAAAAGAGAAAGGCAAACAAAATCGCTCGCCACGCAAACTTTCAACGAGGGACAATGTGGTAACATGGCAAGCCAACGAAAAACAACCCGGCCAAAATTCAAAACAATTCACTATTATCACGAACCTGCAGGTCATATTTATTAATATACCCCTCAATATCATCAACCATGGCGCTTATCCATAAATCACCCGATATAGATAGCCTGCTAATAATCGTATCATGATCACCTTTGCCAGATAGACCCTCCAGGAGATCATCTTCAAATTTATCCCAAAATATTCTTTGTCTTTTTGCATATTGCCATGTTTTTTCAAAAATTGTTTTACTAACCTCATCCAGATTTTCACACAATGTACCTTCGATGAAATCAAGAAGTTGCACATATCCTATAAGCTTTTTTCTCCGGACAAATGCTTCCCACTTTGTACCGCGAATCCCCTCGACCTCCTCAAGCCAACCATGACTAAGCATCTCATCGGTTCTTTGTTTAAGTCGACTTCGTAAATAATCTTTTTCACAACCGAGGTATACAATAAAAGCGTCACACAGGGGATTAAACTGAGGAACAAACTCAGACGGCAAACGACCTGTTTTGCGCCACAACTCTAGCGCCCGATTAATCCGATACACATCATTTGGATGAATCTTTGCTGCGCGACAGGGATCTATATCACGTAATAAATCCCAATTGCCAGATTCATGGACCTCAAGCTTGCAGGGATTTTTTGGACCAACAGAGCCATTTACCTCACCGACATGATGGTGTGGCTCAAAAAAGAGAGCCTTGATATAAAAAAGAGAGCCGCCAACAACAACCGGCACATTCCCGCGACCGTAAATGTCACGTATCAGTACCTTAACGCGATCGCGGTAGGCGGCAACATCAAGGTCTTCGGGTTCATCTAAAACATCAAACAAATGACTCCTAAAAGGCTGCTTTGCCAAATCAGGCTTAGCAGTCCCAACACTCAATGGCTTATAAAATTGGCCAACGTCAGCATTGATGACTTCTATATTATTTAGTCGCTGGGCAATCTTCTCCGATAGCGCTGTTTTTCCCGAACCGGTGGGTCCTGTTATTACAATGATGCGATTATTGAGCATGGCTTATGCGATTCATGGCTTACATATTAACTGATGAGGTATAATCGCCACCCTTGAGGGTTTGCTCCCCTTGGTAAGAAAATTGACGAAATGGGGCACGCAACAATCGAATGACTGCGTCGGAGTCTTTCTTATTCACCGTCTGAATCTCCTGACAAATAAGATCTTCAGCAAGCTGCAGTATGTTCTTTTCCCCAAAAGAAAGCTCCTTGTGTTGTGATATATTCATTAAGTCGCCGTAGATGTCTACTATTTCTAACAAATCACCACCCTGAATCCCATTCTGATACTCTTTGCTGCGCTTGTTCCAGCCACTTGGGGTAAAATCGATAGCGTCAATTTTCTTGTTTTTTGCCGTAGCTAAGTCCTTAAGCGCCTGAGAAACCACATCGGGGGAGCTCAGCCTTCGTATGCCAACATTGTTGGCATTATAGGTAGGAACCAAAATGGTCGTATCACTAAAGAGAAAAGAAAGTTTTAAAAATTGTATTTTGTTACCAGCAACTTCTTTTTCAACAATATCGCTGATCAAGGCAACGCCGTGGCCAGGATATACAACATGCTCATTAAGTTCAAACATTAAACCAATCCCTTTGCGTAAAATTACGAAGGGCACCCCCAGCATAATTCACGAGCATTCCTAAACCCCAAGGTTAGTAACTACTCCTACACTTTCACCTGATATATATGATACCCGAAAAAGTGCAGAGTGCCAACCCCCTCCAACCGCTCCGGCTAGCCCCTCTTTGGTGTCATTTGTAATCATGTTATTATGATACACTATTATAAGCAAAGATAATAATTTTCTTAAATTTATTGCGAAATGACCTTTCCCAATGGCGTAATCTTGATGTATAATGAACTGTTAGTGAGAAAGTTTTTTCGTTTTTTAATAATATAAAGCCTATGAGTAATACGCAAACCATTGATTTGGGCAAGGCCCAGCGCTTCAAATACGGGTTTAAATGGACCCTTGCGGGAAGCATTATGTATGAAGTGGTTAAATCATTTCATATCTTTTTGCTCTTCTCTTATATGACACATGCAAGCTACGGTATCGTCGGAGCTTTATTCTCTCTTATTTACCTTACAACTTACATTGCGGATTTTGGGGCTTCTAACACCATCCCCTCATACGCCTCACTGTTTACGCAAAGTCGTAAAAGTTTTGTGTACACCTTTGTGCATTATTATTTGTTGCCCAATACTCCATTTATCATCCTATGCACAGGGCTGTGTACCTATATTTTTCTTCCCAAGTTCCTATCCACTCAAAGTTCAATGTTTTGGATAGCCCCGTGTATCATCGTACTTGAGACGGTGCGCAGCTTTATGCGTTACTTGCTTCATACAATATTTCTTAACAAGCAGGTGGTCGTCATTGAGTTAACGTTGTTTTTTTTGTATAAAGCATCAATATGGTTTTGCTTCTTTGTTATGGGGTGGACCCTCTCGCTTGAGCTTATATTCTTCCCACATTTCGTTGACTCTCTTTTGTGCGTACTTCTTTTCTCCGTTCTAACAGTTAGATACGTCATACGACTACCAAGCACTGATCTAACAGATCATGATATAGACCAGATTCGTAAGGCGTCAATTTCAAAAACCTATGCTATGCGTATATGCAATTGTATATTAAGGTTTGCACGCCATATGTTCACATCCAATCTTCTTACCCCACTCTTCGCCTACAAGTTTGGCCTTAAGTCTGCTGGCTTCTTCTACCTGTCAAGCTCATTTGCTCACTCATTACAATCAATCATTAGATACTCGGTAGGATTTTCGGGCAATGCGCTTCTTGCAAGTCTTAAGCAAAGCCCCCTAAGCACAAAGAAAGAAGCATTTGGCATGCTATGCCAAAGCATGGTCAATTTGATAGCACCCCCAACCCTGTTTCTTTTAATCAACTATCACCCTATCGTCAGGCTCAGTCAGCGACACGAAGTTACAAGTATTACCGTCTCCCTTTCACTGATATTTTTGCTTATTACCTTCACCGAATTTTTCTTTATGATCTATGAGCAGTTTTATATCGTAGAACAAGAATCCAGCAAGTTTTTGCTTATTAAGCTCATTGAGCTTGGCCTGCTCTACTTTGCTTTCGAAGCAAATCCCTATGCAACGCCCTTCTCTATACTCACTTTCCTCATTGTTATTCGTTGCATTGTTTTTGCAATTATAGCCTCTCATGCATTTTTCCAATGGAGGCTTAAGCCGCGGTTCGTTACCAATACATCGTACATGCTGGTGACGCTTGCATGTTCTCTCTTGTGTCTATTCATCATTTCCTCGATCAGCGTTTAGCAAAGTTTGCTGCATGCACAACAAATAGGTACTTTGCGTTTATCATCGTTCGATAGGTCTGCCTGCAAAGCTTTCAAGCATGTCGTCCGATTGGTTGAGCAAGGCTGCGTACAAGCCCGTCTATTCCCCAGGTCAGCCCACTGTCACACCCTTTCTAATAATCTTCCTTATATAAACACGTAACCAAGCCCATCATGCCTCGTTAAAAAAACTTTCATATCACACCCTCAAGCATCCATCCCGAACCCATAAGCTCCAGAGTAAACGGCATGAGGGGGGAGGTGGAGTGCGCGATCGCGCAAAACAGGCAACGAGTATAGATCAGCCCCCCTATAAACACGGCAGACAAAGCAGCTTTGCACTCACAGTGAGCTGGTTAATTATCAGACACAAATAGTAATTACAGGGTGAGCGCCTCGCAAATCTTGAGTCGATTGCACTAAAATTTTCTTAAGTGCAACTTGACACATCTTCATTAGCCCACTAAACTATTCTTAGTCAAAAATTAGAAGTAAAACTCCCTATCAAAGCCTATTTAAAAGGAACTCGAGGTCATTATGTCAAAAATAATTGGTATCGATTTAGGAACAACTAACTCGGTTGTCTCGTTCATGGAAGGTGGGGACCAAAAGGTCATCCCAAATCAGGAAGGTAACAACACAACTCCGTCCATTGTTGCTTTCACCAAAGATGGGCAACGCCTAGTTGGTTCAGTCGCCAAACGTCAAGCAATCACAAATCCGGAAAATACTATTTTCTCAGCAAAGCGATTCATTGGTAGAAAGTTCTCTTCGCTCACTGAAAAAGAAATTAAAACCATGCCTTACAGGCTGGTAGAGGGCAAGAACGGCGATGTCGCCATCGAAATAAATGGCAAAGCCATGACGCCTCAAGAAATTTCGGCCGCCATCCTACAAAAACTCAAACAAGCGGCAGAAGACTACACTGGACAAAAGATTACCCAAGCAGTGGTAACCGTACCCGCTTACTTTAATGACGCTCAGCGACAAGCAACCAAAGATGCTGGTACAATCGCAGGGCTCGATGTTAAACGAATCATCAATGAGCCAACTGCAGCTGCTCTTGCATACGGTCTAGACAAAAAAAAGAACGAAATGATTGCTGTGTTCGACTTCGGTGGGGGAACATTTGACGTTTCAATCCTTGAAGTTGGTGACGGCGTCGTCGAAGTAAAATCAACCAACGGCGATACCATGCTTGGCGGTGACAACATCGATGAAATCATCATTTCATACTTAGCTGATGAATTTAAAAAAGAACATGGCGTCGACCTGCACAACGACAAAATGGCGCTTCAAAGACTTAAAGAGGCTGCAGAAAAAGCAAAAATAGAACTTTCATCAACAACAGAAACTGAAATCAACTTGCCATACATCACTGCCGATGCGTCGGGACCAAAACACTTGGTCACAAAACTTTCCCGCGCCAAGTTTGAAAACCTATGTGCAGACGTCTTCAAGCGTCTATTCAACCCATGCCAAAAAGCACTCGATGATGCAGGCCTTAAGGCTTCAGACATCCAAGAAGTCATTTTAGTTGGTGGCTCAACCCGTGTGCCAAAAATCCAAGAAATGGTTAAAGACTTTTTTGGTAAAGAACCAAATAAATCAGTTAATCCAGATGAAGTTGTCTCTGTTGGAGCAGCAATTCAAGGTGGTGTTCTGGCTGGTGATGTAACTGACGTACTACTTCTTGACGTTACTCCACTCTCGCTTGGCATCGAAACAATGGGCGGTGTTGCAACAAAGCTGATCGAGCGCAACACAACAATCCCAAGCAAAAAATCACAGGTATTCAGCACGGCAGAAGACAACCAGACAGCTGTCGATATTCACGTGGTTCAGGGTGAGCGCGAATTTGCTAAAGATAACAAAACGCTTGGACGCTTCCGCCTTGATGGCATTCCAACAGCTCCTCGCGGCGTTCCTCAAATCGAAGTAACCTTTGATATTGACGCAAACGGTATTGTTAACGTTTCAGCAAAAGACAAAGGAACTGGCAAAGAGCAACACATCACCATCACCAATTCATCGGGTCTGTCAAAAGATGAAGTTGATCAAATGGTTAAAGATGCACAACTACACGAAGCTGAAGACAAGAAAACCAAAGAGACCATTGAAAAACGCAACCAACTCGACAACACAATCATGCAAACCGAAAAAATGATCAAGGAAAACAAAGATAAGCTTCCAATGGCTGATGTCAGCACCGTTGAGACCGAAATTGAAAATGCTAAAAAAGTGCTCAAAGAACATGAGAACGATGCGGAACAACTCCAAAAAGCAAACGAACAACTAACTCAGGCATCATATAAGCTTGCAGAGCACATTTACAAAGAGCAACAACAAAATCAGCAAGCCCAATCAGATCAAACACACCAAGGCGAACAACAGGAACAAACTAGAGGCAAAGACGACAGTATTGACGCTGAGTTTGAGGAAAAACAATAAACGCCTAAAAATTAACACCTGGACAAAAAAGACCGAGTCTAACGCTCGGTCTTTTTTATTGCTACGAAAAAACACCCAACTTTCCCCCATTCAAACCTCTGACAATCACCCCCCTTCTTTATCAAGATATCCCATTTGACATTAAAATAAAATCGGTATATTCTATTAGAAATGGATACTTACTAACAATGAGTAAGACTGGAGGTTCTAATGAACATATCATCAAAATCGATACTATTTTTTGCATATGCGATCTCGTGCATTGTGACACCAAACTCACTCTGGGCAATGAACCAAAGTGTCCCCAACAATGTAACCATAGACTCGTTAGCGTTAGCAATACCTGCTGTTAGCGAACAAACTCGTGGCGCACAAAAACTACTTCAAAAATTAGTTAACTTTTGCCTTTTGTGTAAAGCAACCAATGATGCATCCCAAAAAGTTTCCAACTCAAAAAAAATTGCTGATCTCATTCTTAACGGAACTATTCTCGCACTCATCTACAAGTCAGAATTTTTCACCGATTCTAACTTTGACGTCATAGAATTTGCCAAACAACAACTCACACACAATAACGAGTTAATAGTTGCACTCTGCACCGTCATTTTTTACATGCACAGTTTTTTGCTCGAACACACCCTAAAGCAGACAATTAAAGACACAAAAATTGAAAAGCTCATCGACAGCTGCCATAAAAAATGCTCCGAGACGCTTGCAAAAATTCCCAACATTAAAGAATTTGTACCAAGCCAACATGACACCAAAATCATGCTTCTCTGCACGCTCATAACCACCATGCTGTCATACTTTCTTAACTACCTCAACCCACAGGGTGCATAAAAAACTGACACATATGGTCCACGCACCAGCTTTTTCACACGATCCCCAAAAAATCATGCTACACTGGTGATAGCTTAAAAAACACCAAAGCCCCCTCTGTTTGGAGCTGTTATGAAAAAAGCAACGTTTATTACCATCACTTTAGCTATTGCTGTCATCACTCTACTGAGCACCTATCTATACAAAAAACATTTCACGCACCCCACCGCCCTACCCTACACAACACAAAAACCAACTCGTAAAACGCTGCAACAAACCGTCACTGCTGCTGGCGTGCTCGAACTCAAAAATGTGATGAAGATAGGAAGCATTCAGCCTGGCTTTGTGCGCGAAATATTGGTCAATGAAAATGATCGTGTAAAAAAAGATCAGCTCCTTGCAATCATAGACACCGGCAAAGAAGACCTCGACTACATCGCCGCCCAACACCGTGTAAAAAAAGCAGCGGCAGAATACGATTACCAACAAAACTTTTTCAGTCGTCAAGAGGCACTTCACAGGGCAGGCCAACTTGCCCAAGACCGCTTTGAACAAATCAGTAAAGACAGAGAGAAGGCCCTTCAAGACCTTTTAACTGAACAAGCGTTAGAAGCTAAAGCAAAAATGGAATTTGATTCTACACGCATTAAAGCCCCTGATGATGGCATCGTCATTGCCATCAACGCAACCAAGGGAATGATAGCCAACGACATTAGCAATATTACCTTATTTGAAATAGCACCAGACACCTTTGCCATGAAAGCAGTCATTGATATTGACGAAAGCGACATAGGCTTAATTCGTCAAGGACAAAGAATTTCATGCACCGTAAACTCATTTCCTGACAAAAAAATTAAATCGATCATAAAACAAATCAGCATTACCCCGCACACTCAAGGTAAAAATGCAGAGCAACAAATAAATTACAAAGCTGAAGCGGACCTACAAAATAATGACCTGCTACTCCGTCCAGGCATGATCGTCAACACCACAATCAACATAAATAAAGTATCAAATACACTGGCCCTCAACGGCTTAGCCCTTCAAATTACGCTTGATCAGATCAAGGCCATTGCAAAAATACTTGATAAAACCCACACCCCACTCAGTAAAGATCAACGTAGACAGTACAAACAAGCACATGCAGGCCAACACATAAAGTCTGTATGGATTTTAGCCAACGATAACTTTACTCAACGAGCCGTCACGCTCGGCATTACCGACGGCTTACATTGGCAAGTTTTACACGGACTCTCTGAGTATGATGATGTCATTATCGACATTGATGAAAAAAATCCAATGGAAAATTTTTATCAAAAAATGTTCGGCTCCGGACTGTCATAACCATGAATAATATTTACCTGATAAAAACAGCTCTCCACACGCTCAACCATCACAAGGGCCGCTCGCTGCTTACCTGCCTTGGTATCATCATTGGCACAGCATCAATTATTGCCATAATGGCCATAGGCAAAGGTGCTGAAGAAAAAATAAAACGAGACATTCTTGCAACCGGATCAAACAGCATTTACATAAGCCCCGGCTCATTTATGGCAGAAGGCAAGGTGTCAGCCAAAACAAAAAGTGTCATCAGAAAACTAAAATCATCTGATACTGCACTCCTGCAAAAAACGGTCCCTGAAATTGCTCATATATCACCCTTCACGTACACCTCACAACAAATTAGCTACTCAGGCAACACGGTCAAATCGCTCCTCAAGGGCTCAAACGAGCATGCCTTAAAAATTAACAACAATAAGATAGAACTCGGTTCATTTTTTCTCAATTACCATGTACAAAAAGGATCCCGCGTCATTGTGCTTGGCTGGCAAGTAGCACGTGATTTATTTGGCATACAAAACCCCGTTGGTAAAACAGTTCAAATTGGCCCACACCACTACACCGTCCTTGGAGTTCTTGCAAAGTCTACTATCGATATGAGCATGAATAACCCAAACTATGAAAGCTTTATGCCCATAAAAACGGTGCAAAAAAACTTTGGTCGGCCAAATTATATCCATGGCATTGCTCTATCGGCAAAAAGCGCTTCACTTATTCCAACAGCAGTAAAAAAAATCAGACAACGGCTACGAACACTACACCGGCTTACCCGTGGCATGCCCGATGACTTCATGATTTACGACCAACTCTCAATGTTGCAAGCAGCACAAAAGTCATCTCACACGCTCTCCTTGCTGTTAATAATTATCGCCCTTATTTCTCTTATTGTCGGCGGCATCGGCATTATGAACATTATGCTCGCCTCAGTCAGCCAACGCACAAAAGAAATCGGCATTCGCATGTCACTGGGTGCAACCTACTCAACCATTTTGTGCCAGTTTCTATACGAGG
This sequence comes from Campylobacterota bacterium, assembly GCA_020633995.1. Taxonomy (NCBI): domain Bacteria; kingdom Pseudomonadati; phylum Campylobacterota; species Campylobacterota bacterium. The sequence continues at coordinate 433,751 of JACKCO010000004.1, forward strand.
CGCTCGTACTATGCTTTATTGGTGGAACAATTGGCATTGCACTTGGCTTTAGCATACCCTACCTGGTCAAGCCATTTACCGGCTGGTTAGTTATCCACACACCATCAGCAATCATTATCGCTGCCGCAAGCATGATAAGTGTAGGCGTTGCTTTTGGCTACTATCCAGCACAAAAGGCAGCACGCATGGACCCTGTCAAAGCACTCATCGAACAGTAGCAGCAAAAATTGTACAAAATACTACACACCTTGTTATACTCATCGCTATACTAGAGCGCGTAAATAACAGACACGTGCGCAGAGCAGAGAGAGTGAGAGTGTAATGATAAAAAAAATAGTTTTTTCAATGGTGCTAATCGGTATCATTACCGGTACCATGTACCTCATCTTCAAACCTGAAAAAGAAAAAAAAACATTATTCCATACGCAGCAACCGCAACGACGCAACCTTGTTCAGTATGTAAACTCATCCGGCAACCTTGAGGCTAAAGACCACATCACCATTGGTCCACTCGTACCAGGTATTGTTCAAGAGCTTCTTGTAGATGACAACGACATCGTCAAAAAAGGTCAAGTACTGGCTATTATTGACAATGGAGTCGGCGATTCAGCCATGAACAAAGCAAAGGCTTTTCACGATCAAGCAATAGCACAACTTGAATACCAAAAAGCTTTTTACGAACGGCAAAAAGCACTTTACGAAGCTGGTCAACTCGCAAAAGATCAATTTGATAAATTTACACAGGATTACACGGTCGCCCAGGCTCGTGTTCGAGAAGCGTTTTATGCCTACGAAGTAGAAAAAAAAACCTATGAAAATTTATTTATTAAATCACCCGACGACGGTACTGTTATTGCACGAAAAGTTGACCTCGGGGAAGGTGTCACAGCAATTATTTCAACTACCGTACTCTTCAAGATAGCAACCAACCTTAAAAAAATGGAAGCCCGAATCGACGTTGATGAAGCTGATATTGGCATGATACAAGAGGGCCAAGAGGCCATCTTTTCAGTTGATGCATTTCCCAAAGAAGTCTTTCATGCAAAAGTCGTTCAAATCCAATATCAAGCAAAAATCGTTGAAAACGTTGTTACCTTTGCAACAAAACTCGATGTCGAAAATCCAGACCTTAAGCTCCGTCCTGGCATGACGACGAACGTTGATATTAAAGTTTCCGAGCAAACAAATGCGCTTACTATCCCCAACAAAACACTGCGCATCAACTATTTAACCCTCAAAGATATATGCAAAAAAGAGAATATAACGCTCAAAAAACATAAACATTATGTTGACCATTCAAAACAAATAACCCGCAGCAAAGTAGCCACCGAGCACAAAGACTTCGTCTGGCTTTTTAAAGAGCCAGAAAATACCATTGAGCAAGTTGAGGTTTTACTCGGCATTAATGATGGTCGTTACACACACGTTTTAAAGGGCCTAACTGAAAATGACCACATTATAACACGCATTGACGAAACAAATAATAATGCAAACGTTGTGCTCGACAGAATATTTTCAAAGCCAGGCAGCATAGGCAGATAAAATGAAACTGATCGAAGCAAAAAACCTGCACAAAATATTTACCATAGGCAATAACAAAATTCACGTGCTCAAAGGCGTGGACATCAACATTGAAAAAGGTGAATTTGTTGCAATTACGGGATACTCAGGCTCGGGCAAGTCAACACTTATGCACCTCCTTGGTTGCCTTGATAAGCCCACCGAAGGTGAATATTTACTTGAAGGCGAAAACATTATGAGTGCAACGCGCGATGAGCTTGCACACATAAGAAACAAAAAAATTGGTTTCGTTTTTCAAAAATTCCACCTACTGCCAAACTTAACAGCATTAGACAACGTTGCCCTACCTGCGTTATATGCAAAAACGGGCGAGGTCAAGGCACGCGAAAAAGCGCGAGAAATATTAACCAACGTCGAACTAGCTGATCGCATGGACCATTTTCCCTACCAACTCTCAGGCGGGCAGCAGCAGCGCGTTGCTATTGCGCGTTCTTTGGTAAATGATCCGGCCATTATGTTTGCTGATGAACCTACCGGAAACCTTGATACAGAAACTGGCGAAATAATTCTTGCAATGCTTGAGCTGCTCAATCAAAAAGGCATGACAATCATCATGGTAACGCACGAACCATATATTGCACAAAAGGCCCATCGCATAGTGCATCTCAAAGATGGACAACTATCAGATGGTTCGCTTGAACATGAAAAAAATGAACAACGCAACAGTGCAGCCCAAAACCACATAAACAAAAAGCTCGTCCTTCAAGAAAAAATCAAAGACAAAGAAAGCAAGCAAGGCACAGATGCTCCAACAGACACCGACACAGACAAGGGGGGAAAACAGTGAACATCAACATGCTGGTCACTACAGCGCTACGCTCTCTTGGTCAGCATAAAACCCGCGCACTCCTTACCACGCTCGGCATCATCATTGGTGTCGTCTCCATCATTGCCGTTATGGCAATCGGTCATGGCGCAAAATATCAAGTCACCAAAGAAATTCAAAAACTTGGCCCCAACTTTATCATTGTCTTGGCAACAACGCCCAAAAATATGGCTCAACGAGGTGGCATAAGCTTGAACCTAAAAGATTCTGACTTTGATGCAATACGAGACGAGTGTGACGCAATCTTTCAAATGTCACGCGGGCTTCAAACTAATGAAACTGTTGTCTTTGAAGGACAAAATTGGCAAACCATGATCACTGGCGTCGATGCCAACTATTTTGACATTCGAAACTGGAAGCTTACCAAGGGTGAATATTTTACTGAGCAAGACCTGCGCAGCGCAACCAAAGTTGCGCTGCTAGGCAAAACCGTCGCGAAAGAATTGTTTGGCAACACCAATCCCATTGGCCATGTCATTCGCATAAAAAAACTTCCATTCAAAGTTATTGGCGTTCTTGAAGAAATGGGTAAAACACCAGACGGACGAGATCAAGATGATATGGTCTATGCACCAACTACAACCATTCAACGCAAAGTGATTGGGACAAAAAATTATGCCGCCTTGATCATGAATGCCACCAGCAAAGACCTCGTTAAAGTTGCAAGCAACCAAGTGCGTGCTGTCCTACGCCAACAACACCGCCTCAAACCACAGGACGACGATGATTTCACGCTGTTTACTCAAAATGACATTGCCCAGGCAGCAGATGCAGCGACTGCGGTGCTTAACGTCTTACTCCTCATTATCGCTGCAATTTCACTCGTTGTTGGTGGTATTGGCATTATGAATATTATGCTCGTCTCTGTCACCGAGCGAACACGAGAAATTGGCATCCGCATGGCTCTGGGCGCTACGACCCAAAACATACTGACCCAATTTTTACTTGAGTCAATGGTCATCTGTTTAATAGGCGGTCTGCTCGGCCTGATGCTTGGCGTAAGCGCAGCAAGCATCATTGGTCTTGTTCTCGGCTGGCCAATTTTTGTCTCCACAACATCTGTTGGGTTGTCTGTTTGTTCGTCAGTCATGGTCGGCATCTTTTTTGGATACTATCCTGCCTACAAAGCATCGCAACTCAACCCCGTTGATGCATTATTAGAACGTTAAAAATGAAAGTATTGTTGAAGTATAACGTGTACTACATGCACCATTTTTCTACAGCCACTAATATTTTTTTAACCACAAAACCTCCGAAAGGGTTTTCATGGACACACACAACAAAAACATAACGTGTGTGCTTGCACTGCTGGGCACATTATCGCTTACCGCAGTCAATGCAGCATCCACTAATGCTGACAAGTGGCTGAATCGCGCTGAAGCAGCAACTGCTGGCGCAAAAGGCCTGACAAGCATGATGCACACATACGTCTCTCACGATGACAAGTCGGAAAAATGCTGTCTTGCAACAAGCACCGCAAATGACAGCATGCACCTAGCAAATACCATACTGGCCATAGCCGGTGAGCGAGAAAACATTAAAGGTTGTTGGCGCAAAATACTCGGCAGCTTGTACGATGCATACTCTCTTTCAAACAACCTTATGCGCCTGGTAGAAATATATGGCAATGAAGAAGAGCTCTCCGACGAACAAGAACAAGAAGCAACATCACCAGGCATTGAACCAAACCCAAGCCCTGCACCAGAAGGTGCTTCACCCACAGATACCACAACAACTACCGAAGCGGTAGAACAACCATCAGCTCAACCAGAAGCAAATACTACCCCAGACCAAGCTCAACCCACACAAGAAGATATTCAAAAAATTGTTAAGATGCTTGATCTGTCAGAATTTCCAGATCTTTCTAAAGTAACCTACGATGACTTAGTCGGCTATCTCGAACGTAATGACCAAGAAAAACAACACAAGTATGTTTATGCAGCCTTTGAAGCAGCTGCGGCAGTTATCGCCTCACAAGCACACGGCGATATCAACGCACACGTACGCAATCTTGCAAACGATTTTGAAAATCTAGCACGCCTGCGTTCAAACAAAATCAGATTCTTAGATAAACCCAATGCACGCCAAACAATTAACATGCTTACCCTGGCCAATGGCCTACTCATTCTTTATGACTTACAACAAGCACTGAAATAAGCATAACAAACAAAGACGAGGGCTACCGTTATCATAGTAGCCCTCGTCTTTGTTTAGCAATACAAGCTCTTATGCTAACTCACTCACGGTCCCGAATTCCGAGCAGGAATCAAGAAGTTGTAAGTTCATTACACACGATCTTTAATAACATTCTCTTTCAAAAACTCAAATGTAGAACATAGGTGAGGGTAAAACTTTTTTATTTTCCCATAAATCTCTACCGCCAAATCTTCATCATAAGTATGTGATGTTTGATTGCGCGCATTGGCCATCTCAAGCCACAACGCCTCATCCTTAAGCCAGCCAAGGGCATATGCTTCTTGCATAACCTGACGAGGACTCTTGGCAACCACCTGCTCATCTCTTAAAAGTTTTTGCAAGACCTTCCAGAATAATTCTATACTAAACTCAAAGCGCTGAACTGTTCCATCAATCGCAATGGGATTATCATCAACCGACTCAGCCAATGCCTCCCCCAATCTCTTTAGTGCCTGTTCCAAGCTCTCAACACTATCTCGCCGCCTCGCTTGTTCAGTCATGGCTATTCCTTTCATACAAGATCTTTTTTTCTTCTAGAATATTTTTTTTAAGTTTTTTACTACTTAAGGCATCAAGACGAAGACAATCTATTTTTAATAGTGTATCTGCCTGCTCAATAATTTTAACAACTTCGAGCCAATCATACTCATTTGCCTGAGGGCAAACAATGGCCAAATCTATATCCGAATGCTCATCACTCACACCGCGCGCACGAGAACCAAACAAATATATCGCATCAACAAACGGCAATTGCGTAAGCTTTTTAAAAAATGAATAAGATGTAACAGACTCTTTTTCCATTTTATGCTCCAACTTAAAGGCTAAAGTTAACATTTTTTAATTCTACCTCACGACAAGCAGAAACACAAAAAAAGCCCCATCTGCTCAAAACCACCATTATAGACAGATCATTTGAATTTTACCCCCTACAGTGGTACAATGCCCTCACTTTCAGTAAGTATGAATACGTCTCTACATCAAAGGGCTTTGTATGAATTTTTTTTCCAAAGCAACGATCTATTACCTTGTAAGCACGATTTTGCTGGCACACACCAGCGCCAACGCTAACACTGGCGTACGCGCAGCGTATGGCCTAAGCGCTGCGGCAAGCTGTGCAAGCGAACTGTACTACCAGCACAACATGGATAAAAAAAATCCGTTTGGCCGAAACACCATCTATGCAAAAATCACGGCAGACACATGTGCACTTCTGACCGATATCAGCGCTCTGCTTAAAGCATATGTTGATGACAACGCAGGCAAAAACATTATGACACTGCGTCGTACCGTCTACCTACTCTACGATGCTAAAAATTTATTTGCCGACTTACTCACCATCGATGTCGACGACCTTGACCCAGACCTCATGCCTGAGGATACACGACGCTCAATGCTTGATGGCAAGAAACTGCTTGAACAACTCACCGTCTATGCTTTCCCACCACTACGCGCGAGTCTTCAACTAGCAGATGCCCACACTGCAAACAAAAACGCCTGTACCATTTTGCAAAACTTTGAGTCAGTCACTCGACTGCTCCCACTCTTTTTGCAAAGCAAATATTACTCGCAAGACCGCAAACGCCTCATGCTCTTTTTATTTTTAGAATGCGTTAATCTGCTCTGGGATGTTGCCCGCATCATACAGCAAGAGCCACCACGCCCACCGCAACTCACCCTGTCAACGCTGCAGCAAAAAGTTCTTGATGACCTGTACAAAGACGCATCCCATAAAGATCAACTCAAAAAGCATGCGTCGCTTGACGCAGATTTGCCAACAAAGCTAGAAACACTCGCAGACAACTTTGATCTCATCAAACAAATCAGAGCTGCGGCAACCGATGAGCACACCATTGAAGCGAAAATAACTAATGCTGATCAGCAAGCACTTACCAAAGCGCTCAAAGCAAACACACTCTTTGACAAAAACCAAGAAACACTTGCTCAACACAAAACACATCTGGAATACATCCAAAAGTCACCGCTCTTTAAAGACTTTCTGAAAAATAATGTTGACCAAGATGAAGAAAAATTTACAGAAGAACTTGCAAATCTTATTGACCCAGATCAAGCAGACATCGATGCTCTCAAAACTGCAGCAAACAGTCTCAAAGATGATCTTGAACCTCTTCAGGATGCTGCCACAGCAATCAATGCACACGCAGACCTTGCAGCTACACTCAATACAATTAAGACTGCACTCGAAGATACTGGTGGTAGCGATGGGGGTGGAGACTCAGATGATGATGATGGCAGCGACACTGAGCATAGACCTCTCAATGAAAGGCTGCTTGATTATCAACGCTGGAAAGCTGAAGTAGAAAACAAGCAAAGAACTGGCCAACCCCTTAAAGCAACAGACGTACTTGATTTACACTTTGCTACTCAAGCAACACGGCAAGGTCTTGATGAATCTGCAGTTAAAAAACTTGAAGAACAATATTTCAATACATGGCTAAGTACACTCTCGAAAATTAACAATGTACAACAATCACCTGACGCAGAAAAAGAAGCGATTGAAACCCTTCCTGTACCAGTACAAGCTGTCGCCGCTGCAGAACGATTTATAGACGCACCAAGCAACGCAAGCAAAGAAGATGAAACCGCTCGATATCAATACTACAAGAGCAAGATGGGTGAAAATAAAGTTGCCGTTGTTGACACAATAACAAAGCGTTTAAAATATCTTATCTCCAAAACCCCAAGCCACAAGCGAACTGCAACTCGAAAACTGTGGGTCGAAAAACTAGCAGAACTCAAAACTAAACTCAATGATAACTCTGCAGATGATCAAACAGTCGCAGATCTGGTCTATGATGCATTGGTCAGCTTAATGCAGCCACTTCTCCGTACTGGCGGCTTTTTGGGAGGGGGGTGGTTCACTGGTGGAAACAACATTTTCGAGGAAGAAATTGAACTAGCAAGACTTATCCCAGAAAGTAAGCTACAGAAAAAAATAACCGACCTTCTTTTTCGTCTCTATACAGGGCAAGGATCAAAAACGGGCTATGCAAGTATCAACACCAATACCAGCAAGGTCGACCAACTCATCGATCTTGTTCCCAACTCCAGGGCAAAAGACAGTGATACTAAAACACAGCGCGCAGCAGTCCAAGAAGCCTGGAACAACATAAAAGCTGGCAAAAATCCTGATGGTACAGACAGAACATAACACCACGCACCATGAACAAAAAAATACTACTGCTTATACTTTTGCTCATCATACCTACCTCTGCATCGCCATGGCTGGAGCACATTAACGCAACGCTGGCCACTGCGCGTACACTCTCCCACACGCTGACGGCTCAACAGCAACTCAGCCAAGCGAAAACAGCCACACCCGAGCAACTGGCAAGCTGTGAGGTAGCAAGCGTCTTACTCACCCTTGCCCATGACCTGACAACACTTGTCAGCACGTGCGCAAGTGATGGCATTGTTGAAAATGGTTATGACGCAGCAACGCAACTCGCGCTCATGCTGAGCAACATTGGCACTGCTGCTAGCAGCCTTGACCGTGCGCTTGACCTACAACTTATGCCTGATGAGGACAAAGACTGCCTTGAACCAAGTGCTTTGCGCACAACATTAACAGACGATGCGCTGGCGCAAACAACATATTTATACCTTGCACCAACTATTGAACTGGTCAGTACGCTGGCCCATCTGTACACGCACACAACAAGTCTTAACGCTGCGCAACAAAAGGCAGTTCGTCAATGCGCTCGCGCATGCGCCCTGCTCTGCAGGCTTGTGCAAACTATGCTCATTCAATCACCATATTCAAAAGAGAAAGGCATATGCTTAGTACTCGTACTATGTCAGTGCATGCGTGTTGCCTACACCGCAAGTCAAACACTTGAGGTTACGTAAAAACCAAATCCACAAAAACATTAAAAAAGTATCTAAACTGTACAAAAATTGAACTGGAAAAAAAACCCTGTTAAACTTTCATGGTCTTGCACAAAAAATGTACAAAAAGAAAAAATAACACCCCCAATTGACCTCGTAAAACAAAGGATTTAACTATGGTCGACAAACGATTACAGAAAAAAATTGCACGCCTTACCGCAACGGTTTATGTTGCAAGTATGTTTTTAGCGCCTACTCATATTTTTGCAAAAACAAATAACCACGGCCGCACCGCTGAAATAGCAACCAGTGTGGTAAACACTGTAGCATGTCTGTGTGCAAATCATACAGAAAGCATCGCTATCAAAACCGCAGCTCATGGAGCAACACTGGCTAGTGACATTACGCGCCTCATCTCTTCGTACAACGAAAGCGCCACCCAAGAGCGTGCGTTTCTAGCTCGACTTAATACCTGGGTCCACCTTGCACTAACCGCTCGCAGCGGCTACCAGTGTGCACACTCAGCTTCAAAACTTTTTTCAGACGAGCAAATAGAGCTCTTTGAACATGAGTTTCCACTTCAGTTGCCAGAACAAATAACACAAACATTGCAACCCATCATTGACACACTCTTTGAAGTTGTAACCAATGAATATTTCGTGCTTGCACACACTTATGGCTTTCCTGTGGCTGAAGGTGCAGTTAACGTAGCAGCCGCACTACCAAACACATCAGACTATGCACGCCGCCTCCTGCACGACATTGGTACCATGTTGCGTACTTGCCAAGAGCTTCGCCAGCACAGATATGACAGTGCGCTCACGCTGCTTATGACAACATGCTTACTGGCCCAAACAGCTAACCTTGTTGCTGATGCTGCAACACAAACACCGGAACAAATTTGGGAAGAAAAAGAAGCAAAGCGTCTGCAGCTTGAAGCTGATGCGATCGCACGCGCTGCAAATTTTGACGCACTTGATACACTAAAAACCCAGGTCAACGAGACTATCCAAAAAATTGATCTACAAAAAGAACACAAAAAAATAGCCGATCAAAAAGTTAAAAACAAACCCAAACGTCAACGTTCATCAAGCGTCGATCTTGGTAAAAAATCAGACAACAGCCCCCTTGCTCAAAAATCCTTTAAAGAAGAAGCTGATGTATCAACGGTTACCCAAGAAGAACTTCAACAGCAACTCAATGATTTTTACGCAAAACAACAAACTTCTCTACAGGCTGAAAAAACCAAGCTTGCAGACAAAGTAGCCGAGCTGCGAACAAACACAGACCTCTCTACGCAAGAGAGTCAAAAAATTGCCGATGCTGACAATGTAGTCAAAGGCATCGATAGCAAACTTGCCGAGATTGAGCAAATGAAAGCTGTTGATCAGGCACACCAAGATCTCAAGAAAGCCCCAGCAGCGAAAGATGTGTCGCGCAGAGAAAACCGTAACGCACAGCGCAAACACCTAGATGCTCAAAGAAAGCTCAAAGAAGAAGAAAGAAAACTACTTGAACGCAGACAACAAGATACCGCTGCCATTGACAAGCAAATCGAACAAGCTGCCGCAGACAAACAGCGCCTTGGCCTTGATGTACTCGACACCAAAGTAACCTCACTTCTCAATGATGAAATTTTTACAGACGCAGGCAAAGCACGGGTACCAGCCGACAAACACACAGAACTTGAAACACACAAACAAATACTTGAAAAAATAGCAACTCAAATAAAAGCTGTCCCAGCTGATGCAAACGAGCAAACCATCGCCAAAGAAATCATTGCCTGGGAATTTAAGGTTTCAGCAATCACCAAAGCCATCACTGAACTCAAAAAAGAATTTTTGAAAGCTCGTGGAGAACTAGAAACAATTATCTCTGACATTGAAAAAACAAAAACACCTGCACCTGCTGGCCAACCAGCACTCACAGCAGATCAAGAGCGAGCAAATACAGTCATTGACGAGCAGGTCAAACAAGCTAGAGAAATAAAAAAAGCTGCTGACACCTCCGAAAAAATTGCTGCTGCTAAAGCTGAACTTACAGAAAAGCTTGCAACACTACAAGCATGCGACCTGACAGCATTTGCCAAGAAAAAACCACTCGAAATGGCTGCTGACATACAAGCCGCTAACCCTGCTCAGCAAGCACAAATGAAAGAGCTTCTAGCATCTGCAAGCGAGGCCGACCTTACCCAAGCCGAGCAAGAGCTTCAAAAACAAATCGCGCAGAATACAGCAGCTATTGCAGACAAAGCACGCGAAGAGAATGCAGCCTCGCCTAACTTCTTTCAAAAACTAACCAACAGTTCGGAAGAAAATGAACAAAAGGCTGCTGCTCGCCAAAAAGCCGAACAAGAAAAAGCAGAGCTTGAGCTAGAAAAAACTAAACTTGAACAAATGAAAAAAGATCTTGAAGCTGCACACCAAGCACGTAAACAAAAAGATGCACAGCGTGCTCAACAAATCAAACAGCAAGTTGCGGCATTAGATGTTACTGACTTGGCACCAACACACCCTGTAGTGCAAAAAATTAATGAGATTAAAGGTGTCAACATTAATGCTAATAACCCATTAGCCGCGCTACAAGAACTGATCAAACTCAAGAAAGAACTCGACGACCTCCTTCATTTAGTTGATGTGAAAAACGCGTTGGCAAGCGAGGAAACAAAAGAGGCTGCACTTGCACAAGAAAAAGAAAAACCAAGCCTGTTTGCAATCATGTGCGATCTGGCCGACGAGTCTAAACGCGCAGCGGCTGTAACAAAGCTCTACCAAAACTATGGCGCTGATTTGGCTAGCTTGTTTAAAGAGCCCAAGGTTGAAGAAAAAAATGCAGTAGTAGCTGCCGATCTTACACATTTCTTACAAAACGTTGTCAAGCTATGTCAAGAGCAACTCAACGATCCACTCTTTGCAGACCTGGGCGTTGCAATGCCTGAAAAGGCCCCTGAGCAGTTTCCAGAGTTTATGAAGCTTGTTACCACCATTGTAGCTCACACACAAGACGCTAACGATGCGGATGCAACTAAAGCCTACCAAGATGCTTTTGATAGAATGCATGCCCAATACACCAAATGGATTGGAGTCAAACACTTTATCGACACAAACTTTCTTCTCCAGCAAGTTGATGTATGTCAAAAACTTTACTACGCAGCATACGATGAATTTGCACAAGCATCTGCAAAAATTCTTAAGCTGAAGCTGACTGAACTCAAACTTAAAACCGAAGCTGCAAAAGCAGGCAACGACACCCCTCAAGGCAAAGCACTGCTTGCACTGGCAGCCAAAGCACATCAACAAGTAAATAGCGTTATCCAACATTTGAACAAAAGTGAATTTGGCCAGGCGCGCGCAGCAGTCCAAGACGAGTCAGTGTACGCGCAGGTCATGAAAACTGAAGCAGCACTAGATGTTATACTAGGACAAATTACACCAGAAACAATTACCGATGTCGCTGCCATGGCTAAACTAGCATGCACAGAGGCTAAAGCACAGTACAAATCAGCAGATACTGCACTTGGCCAGCTAGAAACTGCTCTTGATGCACCTAAAACTATGGGTGAATTTGCTACAGCATTTGCCACTGGCATTGAAGCTCTGTATGAGGTATGTGCTGTTAGTGAGAATCATAAACAAAGAGAAGAAAAAGAAAAGCAACAGTTTGTCATCGACATCAAGCGCATGCTTACCGAACTTGTAACAAGCAATTCTCCAGAGACGGCCGAGGTCATCAAACAACGCCTGAGCAAGATGGTTACTCTCATGGCCATCGAGTGTGAAAAAGAAGCGACGCTTGCCCATCTTAAGACTTCAGGGATTGACTTCGGTGTGCTTGGCGACACCCCAATCTACTTTTGTGCTGACGGCTCTCAATGCAAGGGTGCACATCGACCATTTGCATCGGCTAACATGCAACGCCTCCCTTATGCTGCCACTCATGTGTACAACGGCAGCATCGCTCGTGCATCGCTTGAAGACATGACTGTCAAAAAGTACACGGTAAATATTGCAGGCACTAAAGAAGAGAAAACAGAAGTTGGAGCCTACAACGACTCAATGTATCTAAACGACCTTAATCGCCTCAAGCGCTGTATAGAAATCGAAAAAATGAACGTTGAAGAAAGAAGAGAAATCTTGCAAGAGGCTATAAATGCATACTATCTTGAACGAAATAGTCATAGTGATAGTCTCACAGATCAAATACCAGAAGAAGAACTTGCCACGAGGTCGTACCTTGAGAACATGGACTTATTTGAGCAAGTAAAAGCAGTAATCAACGTAGAGTATGATAAAGAACACAACGTTCACTGGAGTGCAACTTACCCTGCCACACTTATTTCTGACTTACTTGCTAGGGATCGATATAAAAAAGCTGTTGCAATAACAGAACTACCACCTCTTTCAGGCAATGAAGCAACAGAGGCTAACGTACAGGAATTACTTAGCCAGGCATACCAGCGTGCAGAGACTCTTCTATATCACCCAGATAGTGGCATTTCACAGGCTGCCAGAGCGGTGACTGGTTATCAGTCAGTTACGGATAAAGAAGGTGAAGTAAGTAAAAACATCGGGCGTTATAATCAAACCATTAAGCCTAACTACGAAGAGCTTGGCAACCTTGTGCGTGCATACCACGAGAAAAACAAAAAAACTATGGACCAAAAAACAATCGATAGTTTCAACAAAGATTTTGAAGCTTTAATGAACAAAATTCTGCCGTATGGCTCGACTAAGGTTCGAGCTGGTGATCACAATTCTGGTGACGACGAAGTCAAAGAATTTGAAGCGCTTGAAGGCGAAATTACAGGGATCCTTGGGCAGCTACAAGGTGAAAGCAAATGCACACTTAACGAGCCAGAAACTCGTGCAAAGCTAGCCGATATAACAAAGCGATTTGAAGCGATAAAACCGAAAGACTAACAACCAACCAGAGAACTTAAAAGAGGGCAACGCATGTTGCCCTCTTCTTTTTTTGTTATTTACATTGCGTGTATGTCTTCATACACTTGGTGTATGACATTTTTATCCAGTGCTTTTTTGTACCATAAAAACCTGTTTCACCGTTTTAAAGGAGAATTTCATGAACGGTATCAATAAAAAGATGATGGTATGGGCACTGTTGATAGCTGGACTGAGCACACCGCTCAGAGCCGCTTCCCCACACCAACCCACGCCTTGCACGTGGGGACGTAGTGCCGAAGTTATAGCAAGCCTTGCACGCAGTGGGCTGCATGTATACCATACGCACGCGTTGCCTGACGATCATCTATCCTCATCACCCCCACCACACCTTCCCAGTAAGCTAGCCCTTGATGGTGCAACACTATGCACCGACCTGGTTCAGCTCATTACCGATTACCGGGAAAGTGTTACTGACCAGCAAAGTTTTTTGACGCGTCCGCATACACTTGCACACCTAGCATTGACAGCGCGCTCAAGCCACCAGCTTGCACAAAGCATCTTAGCATGGGTTCAAGAGCCAGAAGATTGCGATACCCTCTACACTAACAACTCACACGCTCAACAAGAGCCAGAAAATTGGACACTCCTAACTAAAGACGATATTGCACATCTTGCCCAAACAACGGCAGACATCGTTGCAGCACTTCCCAACACATCACCATATGCACGACGCGTTTTGCATGACTGTAGTATGATTGCACGAACCGGCTATGATATCAGCACGCATGCACATGAAGGCGCTCTCCCCTTAGCACTCATGGCGCTCTTGTGTGTTGAAGCAGCAACAATGTGCCACGATGTGCTCACTCAAACACCTGAAGATGCATGGTGGGCAGAGCAAGAGAGAATCAAAGCCGAGCAAGAACGAGTACGCAAGGCTGAACAAGAACGCAAAGTCCGTGAAGAACAAGAACGTAAGCGCAGAGCGGAACAAGAAGCTGAGAAAGAACGACTCAGACGTGAACGAGAAGAGCAAGAACGCAAGGAACGTGAAGCACGCGAGCGTGAAGAACGTGAAAAGAAAGAGAGAGAAGAACAAGAAACTCGTGAAGCCGAAGAACGTAAGCGTGAAGAAGAATTAGCACGTGAAGCCGAAGAGCGCGAGCACAAAGAGCGTGAAGAACGAGAAGCTGAAGAACGCAAACGCAAAGAAGAAGAAGAGCGCGCTGCCAAGCAAGAACGTGAAGCCGAAGAACGCGAAAAGAAAGAGAGAGAAGAGCGCGAACGTAAGGCCCGCGAAGAAGAATTAGCACGTGAAACTGAAGAGCGCGAGCACAAAGAGCGTGAAGAACGAGAAGCTGAAGAACGCAAACGCAAAGAAGAAGAGCGCGCTGCCGAGCAAGAACGTGAACGCGAAGAACGCGAACAAAAAGAGAGAGAAGAGCGCGAACGAAAGGCCCGCGAAGAAGAATTAGCACGTGAAGCCGAAGAGCGCAAGCGCAAAGAACGTGAAGAACGCGAAGCTGGAGAAAAGCGCAGACGCGAAGAAGAGGAGCAAGAACGCAAGGAGCGTGAAGAACGCGAATCTCGTGAAGAAGAAGAAAAAAGAAAAGAGGCAACTGCAAGCACTACTGTGCCCGAAGTAAAAAAGCTTACAGGCTTGAGCGAGGAGTTGTATAAAAGCGTACTTCAAAAAGCATTCGATACCCAATTCAAAGGACAGTGGCTAACAATGCTTAAGCAACTTGATCCGACAACCAGGCAGCCCGGTCACCCTGCCGTCAGAATAGATGACAATATCATTCGCACAGTCCTGCAAGAAGCATGCAAATTTTTCCCAGAACTGAAAAACATTCCTGACGGGCTTATACCATGCTTTACAGCAGAATCCATAACAAACCTTATCCAAAGCGACACACCCGATGCATTGACAACTGCGCTCATAGACGTTTTGTACACTGAAGAGTTTGAGAAATTTGTTGGACTCAAGACAGCACACACAGCATTTAAGCAAGGCGACAAACCAACAACACTCGAAGAACTCGAACAACAAGTAAACGCTGCAATCGCTCAACACTCTATCGAAAGTGCAGCGGAATAATTCACCCATATCAAAATCAGAAGATACTAAAAAGAGCCCCGCGCAAAACGTCGGGGCTCTTTTTATGCACTTTACCCACAAAACGTGACATCGCTAGGTGATTGTGCTATGTTCTTGGATCACTTTCAAAAAATGAGGGCCCAACAAAACTTGCAAGAGGATACCCATGACATGACCCGCACAACCAAAGACAAAAAACGTAGCGAGTTAAGCAAAATTGCTTGCAAAATCCAAAGCATTTGCTTTTTGCCTACAAGCTGATAGACTTTTTGCCGTCGTTGTAGAAAACAAAAGTTACACTTTACCATATGAAGGATTCTATGGACTTTTTTTCCCCCAAAACAAATATTTCGTCCCTTTCTAAAAAGCTTTTAAGCTCAACCTTGAGCTTTGCGCTTTTGGGCAGCTCATTGCTAGCTGAAGCCAACACACCGCTGCGTGTTGCTGGCATGCTAACCGGTGCTGGTGCAACCGCTGCACAATTGAATTTGCACAAAAAACACTATGATGATCGTTTTGGTGCTGAAGCACGTAAGCCAAAACTTGCGGCTGATGCACTCGATGCTGCGCATGATGCAGTCAGCATAATCATTGACTATGCTGAGTCAGAACATAAACGCACAAATGCTTTAAGCCATGCACCTGCATTGCTACGTGATCTTGCACTTCTTGCTCTTAAGTCACAAGCTGTTTACAAAGACATCAAAGCAATCCAACAAAAAGATGCGTACGAAGCACCTGCTGATGACAAAACTGGAACAACATTGGACAATGAAAAAATGATGCAACTTCATCGCTACGGTCTTCCTGTAGGACGTGGTCTTTTCAGAGTGTTGCCAAACGGTGTAGAACTTGTATGCCAAGAAAGCGAAATGACAGAACGCTTCCGTCTTGTTGCTAAAGACATTGATGCTCTGCTCTACTCATTCTCACACTTTTTGGAAAGCAAAAACTTTTCCAAGCAACGTAAGCTTTGCGCACTCGCACTTGCTGCTAATGCAGTAGTACTCTTGGCTGACCAAGCTGGTAGCTTTGGCCAAGGCACAAGCACACTGCCAAATCCTCCTGCCTTTGATACAACAGCTCTTGAAGGTCAGCTCAAGCCATTGCTTGCAAAACTCAACGCTATTGGCGCAAGCTCAGATCCTCTTGATCAAGAAGTAAAAGCTACTGTTGAAGCTGATATTGAAAAAGAAATCAACGCACTTAAAGATGCAAACAAAGACAATCTTGATGATGCAGCCTTTACAGCATTACGCGACAAAGTAAAAGCTGCTGCTGGCAAAAATGCTGACTTAAGAACTTACCACTTTGCTTCCCTTGATGGCTTCAACGCTGATAACAAAACTGAAGCTGATCTGAAAGCCATGGAAGCTCGTATGCAGAAGTTGAATGATAAATATAAAGCAGCAACTCAAGCTCAAAGTGAAAAAGACAAACTTGCAGCTGTCGCAAACGCTATTGCAACACGTCGAACTGCTCTTGGCAGAAACCTAGCAAACGCTACAAAATTCACTCAAAACGGTGCTGGTGGATTTAGTAACGACTCACAACCATTAAACAAAGCAGACCGTCAAGCATTACACACGTTGGTTAAAAATGCAGTTGAAAATAACCAGAAACCTGAAAATTTCGCCTACAAAGTTACAACAAATAATGGCGCTGGCAAGGATGCAAGCGACGCGGTGACCCTGTTATTCCAAGTTATTGCACACAACAAATTTGGTACTGTAGGTAAACAGCTGACTCCTACAGAGCAAAGTAGTCTTACCGCTATTGCTGATAGATACTTCAGAAAAGACCAAGACGGAAATCTTACCCTTAAAGGTACCGAAAAAGAATGGGGCCTTGGTGATGAGGACTTTGACAATGACGTCAAAACAGTCCAGGCTGTACTAGACAAACTCAATAAATAGTCATCTACTCTGTAAAAACAAAAAAAGAAGCTCCCGATTTTCGGGAGCTTCTTTTTTTGTAAATCACTTTAGTCCTCTCACACCACCACTTCAAAATCAACCACCAACTTTTATCCTTACGGCTTACCAAAAAACAAAAGCTTACGCGAGCGGCTACCAATCTTGTATACATGCTCACGCTTGATAAACGGCACCACTTTGGTCTGCGGTGTAAAGTCTTTGCTTGCCCAATACACAAGCTCTGCCTTGTTGTAAACACATGCTGGCTTAAAGACCCTGATCAGCTCAAGTGGATCCAGCGCAGCACGGGTAACAAACAGATCAATTTCATAGTCGGTGATACGCAAAAATGTACGCCAGTCATACTCACAGACCTGAACATCATCAAGGCCAAGCACATTAGCCAAATCGGTCAAAAACTGACGCTTTTTGTGGTTAACCTCGATCAGCACGAGCTTAAGGTGGGGAAAGACAATTTTGAGTGGAATCGCTGGAAACCCTGCTCCTGTACCAATGTCAGCAATTGAAGAAATAGCCTGTAGCTCATAACATTGGCGCAGTACAAGGCTGTCACTGAAGTGGTGGCGTAAAATCGAACGAAGATCAGTAATCGCTGTCAGGTTAAACTGCTGGTTATGCAGGTTTAAAAATGACTCATACTGCTTGAATTGCTCGACCTGTTGGGGATTTAATCCTTCCTGATCGGCAAACTCTTGCCAAAGAAGATCGGGTGATTTTTGGCTCATTTTGACCATACCGCTCCCTTTTTATTATTTCAATTATTAAAAAATATAGATTTTCACTGTATAAATCTGCTACGATGTCAGTATAAAGGGCATTGACTAGAAAGAAAATAGCCCCGAATAATTTAGGGGGAAGAACGATCATGATACTAAACAAAACAAAGGCGACCGTTGCCATCACCATCTTTATGTTGGTATGCATGCTGATAACCAGCTTGGTAGCTGACACCCGCATTGTTATGTATCTTGAGCCGCCTCCGGCCGATGTGCTTGCAGCTGTAGCGCAAAACGTTAAAGATGATGAGAAGCTCAAGGCTGACTTTGACATGTTAGAAAAACAAACACCGGCAGAAGTGAGCAAAACAATGGTGAAAAACGGACTCCGCTCACGCCTACTACCCAAGGTAAGTGGTTTTATCGCATTGTATGGCGGTTATGTTGATTATTCCGACACAGACGGACAAATTACCTTTCCACTGCGTCATGACATATCAAGATTGTACGTAGCACTGACCCCGCGCATTGAACTGGTACGGGTGCAGGGGCACACCGTCTCACACGCGCAGTATGTAGACAGTAACAACAACCCCACCGAGCTATACCAATTAGACGTAGAAACTGACGAGAACAAACAGCAACGATGGTGGAAGGTGCAGCAAGTTCACTTGCCTGAAAATAAACAAATAAGCCCCATCACGGTAACGATTTTGACTGACCCAAAAAATTTGTATATCGAACAGGGGAACTTTTTCATAGAAAATGAAACTAAACAGCTAATTCTGCCACGCATCTTTGTTGTTGGCAATGTGCAAACCGAAGCACAGATTTTGGCAAGCCTTGACATTACCCGTTACTTTGAACAAATTACGCGCAAAAAACAAAAATCTGGTGAAACAATCATCCAGGATAACATCAATAACATTTGATTTGTGTAAAATCTTGTTTTGAAAGACTATCCTGTGCAAGAGTGATGAAGAAAAATAAAAATTAATGTGAATGTTCAACACTATTTTTAGGAGGACACGTTATGTTGTCAAAAAAATCTGCACTTGCACTTTGTGCATTACTTGCTGCTTGTACCATTGCTCCAGGTTGCTGCTGCAAGAAAAAAGGTAAAGAATGCAGTAGCAAGCAAGAAAAAAACGGCAAAAAAATGTGCAAAAAATGCAACATGTCTAAAGATAAATGTGGATGCAAATAAAATTTGCACCTGCAAAAAAAGTCCCCGGTCTGATGACTGGGGACTTTTTTTTATTACGAGCGAATACCGTAATCTTTTAGGAACGCATCTTGACTTGGCGCTCTGCCTAAAAAGTCTTTAAGCAAGATTTCTGGGTCAACACTACCACCTCGACCAAGCACTGTTTTAATCAAACGCTGCCCGGCAGTCTTACTCAACAACCCTTCACGTTTAACGTGCTCAAACATATCAAGTGCAAACACCTTTGACCACAAATAGCCGTAGTACTTGGCGCCATAACCGGTCAAGTGTCCAAACGATGCCCAATGATGAGCATCTGGTTCGTACGCAACATATGGCAGAAGACGCGTCTGAAGCTCTTTGCAAATACCATCAAGATCTTTTACACCACCAGCCTTAAAATATTCAAGCGCCTGGTATGAAAACACGGCTTGACGCGCAATCCAAAAACCTGAATCAAAACTCTTGAGTTGCTGAATTTTTTCAATCAAATGATCTGGCAATTGTTCACCAGTTTTGTAGTGCGAACTAACCATCTTGAGCATCTTTTTGTCATACAACCACTCTTCAAACATCTGTGAAGGCATTTCCACAAAGTCTCGCTTAACACTTGTTCCCGAAAACGACGCCATTTCCGTCACACCCAGGATTTGATGCATTGCATGGCCAAATTCATGAAAGAAGGTAGTCAGGTCGTTATATTTAAGCAGCGCTGGCTTGTCACCCATTGCCTGAGGAAAGTTGGCAACAACAACAACCAAAGCTGGCGTTGGCACGCCTTTGTCAAGCTTGGTCGAAACGACACCAATTTCGCAAGCGTGAGAGTATTTGTTGTCACGAGGATACAGGTCAAGCAACACATATCCACGTAATGCTTTTGACTGACGATCACGTACTTCAATGAGTTGTACTTGGTCATGCCAACTTTGGTCAATCGGCAACATTGTAAACTGCAAATCCAAAAATTCTTGGTAAATATCAAAGACACCTTTAAGCGCATGCTCTACAGGGAAGTAATCTGCAACTTCACGCTCATCATAGCTATAGTGCTTCTTTTTATACTGATTTTTAAGATACGCCATGTCCCAGGGCTTAAGTTTGCCATCGCCGTCTAGCTGAACACCATCGGGAAGCTGCTTGGTCCACTCTGCTCGTTCCTTTTCCACCTTACTGCCAATAGTTCCCGTCAAGTCGTCAAGAAACTGCTCGACGCGATCAGTCGTTTTAGCCATTACACTGTCAACATTGAGTGCCGCAAAACTTTCAAACCCAAGCAGTTTTGCCAGTTGATCACGTTTTGCAATAATTTTTTCAAGAACTTCTTTGTTAGCCGGATAGGCACGATTTTGAAACGCTCGGTAAAAACGCTCTCGGGTTTTTGAGTTATGACACTCTTCCATAATCTCAGAACGTGCCGGGTAATTACACTTGACAACGTACTGTTCCTTTTCATTTTTCTCTAACGTCTTAATATAGTCTGGATCAACACCATCAAGCTCGCCTTCCGTTGCTGTAATTGCGCTTTTGTCCTGAGCTATGTTTGTCTCAAACTGCAATGATAGCTCTGATAATTCTTTTTTAAGCGCCTGCGCTTGTGCAAACTGCTCATCAGGAAGTTTGAAGCCGGCACGTTCAAAATCTTTGATTGATTCAGTTAAAAAATAATGTTGTTCATCAGAGAGTTGTTCACGTGTTGCTCCATCTGCCTGGAAATCTACAAACGCCTGGTAGAGAGGCTTTTTCTCAAAAGCCTCGATATAAAACGTCTGTAGTTTTATGATAGCCTTATGACACGCTTCGCGCATTGTTTGCTCCGGACTGAGCATTTCAAGCACATGCAGGGGCGTCAAACTCGTGTGGTAAAACTCTTCAGCAAGATCAAAAGCGCGAGCTGTGTTGTCAAAGGTGCGATCGCTTTTGTCAATTGCTATAATCACATCAAGCTGTGCACTAACGTGTTTGATGGTATCTTCAATAATATGCTCAATCTCTTCTATTGTTTTAGGAAATGAGGCTTTAATGTCATCTATTGACTGCACTAATCTGACCTGCATGCTATCTGCTCCACGCCGTAATGAATGTTTATTGGTTGTACTATCACCGCAACTTGCCATGCTCATAACACAAGCAAGCAAAGCACAATAATTAATTTTTCTCATATCACTCCCCTTAAATTTCGTAAAAATGCTTATCTGAAGAAAGTTTTCAGCTTAGCAGCTCATGCTTGTTTGTACAGACCATTCTTACATTGCTCAACATATGCCTTGAGTGCCTGCGCACCAGCATGATCAGGTGCCACAAATAGAATATTTTCAAGCTCATGGTTTGCCAACAGCCAATCATCTAGCCAACTGGCAACAAGCGCGAGATAATAACGCGCATCTAAAAAATCTGGAGCACGCATTACAGCATCTGCAAAACAGCGCTTTGCTTGAGAAAATTTACCCTGCTCAACCAATACCTTACCTTGATTGACGAGTGCTACCTCAGGGGTGAGATAATGCTGATCGCATGCCAGCTCATGCCAAAGCTCAAGAGCCTGCTCCTGCTTGCCGTTTTGCGCTAACACACAAGCATAATTGTTACGCACATCAGCTTTTTGCTGTAACGTTGTACAACAACTGAGCGCCCGAACAAAGCAGTCCATACTTTGTTGATGCCGAGAAAGTTTGAATAACAATGTTGCTTTGAGTGCCAAAGACTGCCAAGCATCCGGCACCAAAGTAAGTGCCTGATCAACATATGCCAATGCTTGCCTGAGAGAGCTATCACTCATCGTTTGATCGGTAAGGTGAGCCACCGCCATTTTGTGGTATGTACGAGCCAAACCTTTATTGCCCTTCTTTCCACAGCCTGGAGAAAAAAATATAACAGAACACAGAACAAATAAGTGCCGATATTTTCTGATCATAACAACCCGATGTTAAATTTTTCGTGTTCAAGACGACCTCTGTTTGATATACTGACTTGCACACGTATCACCTTACACATCATTGATATATGTTTTTAACACAACATCAAAATCTTGTCACTGAGCAAAATAAAAAGAGGTCTTGTGCAGCTTGTTTGGGATGAATTTCTAAAAATCATGAAAGCTGAAGCTGGTAGCCAAATTGTTGAAACTTGGTTTAAGGCGGTCAATCTTGAACAATGGGATCCTGCCACAAAAACCGTGACATTAAAAATGCCAAACGAGTTTGTAAGCAAATGGATTCGCGATCACTACCTCACATTGCTCAAAACACACCTCGGTCGTCTTCTTCACTCAACCGATTTAAAATTAAACCTAACTTGCAGCCAACAAGACACTGAACCTGAACCACCAAAACCTACGCACACAATTTTGCCAGCTTCAATTGTTCATTACAACCCCAGAAACCAGGGTGATGACACTCGTATAACAGCTGTTGGAAAGGCTCCCCATACAAATTTTGCGGCGCTTAAGGTAACGAGAAAGGCACGCCCCGTCACATCAAGCCACCTCAATGATAAGTATCAGTTTAGTAGCTTTATTGTTGGACCAAGCAACTCACTTGCACATGCTGCTGCATTTGCAATCTGCAAGAATTTAGGAAAAGTCTACAACCCACTTTTCATTTATGGCGGAACTGGCCTTGGCAAAACACACCTGCTACATGCTATTGGCAATGAAGTACGTCGCCACAACCCCGGCCTGCATGTTCGTTACGAAACAGCTGATCGATTCATCAACGAATTCATCAACTGTATACGCTTTGACCGCTCACGCGAATTTCGTAGTAAATATCAAAAAATTGACCTGCTTCTTATTGACGACATCCAGTTCCTGTCAAACAAGGAACAAACACAGGAAGCCTTTTTTCACATATTCAATTCGCTTCATGAAAAACATAAACAAATTGTTTTCTCGTCAGATACTTTTCCCAAGGACATTAAAGGTCTGCAAGGTCGACTTAAATCACGTATGGAATGGGGGCTTGTCGCAGACATTCAAATGCCTCATTTGGAAACAAAAATCGCCATCCTGAAAAAAAAATCAGACCAACACAACATTCACTTGCCTGACGAAGTTGCCGACTACATAGCCTCACGCGTTCGCTCAAATATTCGTGAACTTGAGGGAGCATTGGTGCGGGTTGCTGCCTTTGCAGATTTAACACATCAGCCCATCACGCTTGAAATGGCCAAACGAGTACTTTTAACGCTCAATGAGCAACGCAATGAAGACACATCACTTGAGCATGTTGTCAAGGTTGTCGGCAAACACTACGGTGTTTCACCGCAAGAAATCAAATCAAAAAAACGCCACAAAAACATTGCACTCGCACGGCAAATCTCATTCTTCCTCATGAAAAAATTAACCCATAGCTCGCTACAAACAATTGGATCGTTCATCGGAAAACGCGATCACTCAACTGTCATTCACGCACTAACAAAAATTGACAGCCTACTTAAAACTGACCATTCGTTTGAGCAAAAAATCAAAGTTATTGAACAAGAAATTTTGACCGATTAAGCTGCAAGAAAGCTTAGCCAAGGAGATGTACGTTATGAATAAAAAGAAATCATATCTTTTGTATGCTTGTATTGTCCACGCTTGCTTAATGCTGGCAAACTGCGGCAAAGAAGAAAAGCAAAACCAAAATCCTGCAAATAATGCGACTATACCCGCAGCACTACCCACTGAAGCCTTGCAGGCCGCAAGCAGCGAGGGGCATATTCCCACAACGCTACCTACAAACATGGTTGACTACACATTGCGCGCCGTCATAGAAGGTGGTCAAGATAGCCCTAAGCAAGTACCTCAAATTGATTTTGATGTTGAAAACCAAACGGGAAAAACGTTGTATGTTACCTGTTTCTCATACATCAAGAACCGTGACTTTGGAAACTGGCGTTGGGATAAATCACCAATTTATCAACTCAACCCAAACCAAAAAACAACCATCGATATAGACACCATTCCTGACGAACGTGACAGAAATTATGTTTTTGGATATCTGGGTGTCTGTGAATCATTTGAAGAGGCTGAACTTTCCTCTTATCAGCTGCTACCAGACAGAAAGAAGCTTGACCTTGATCAGCTCAGTAAACTCAAAGGAAAGAAGGTCGTTATTCAAATTGAACGCTATGGCTTTCACGGAGAACAGTTGGAGTATGACTTTATCGACAAGCAGAAACCGGTCAAAGCAGTTAAAGAACTTGACTTCATGATTGAAAACCAAACAGGCCAAGCAATTTATGTAACCTGTTTCGTTTACCAGAAGAGAGCAAAGGGACAATGGATCGCCGCAATTGAGCCCAAGGATGACATGACCGTGTGGCGTTTTGACAAAACTGAGCTACTCAGACTTGAGCCAGGCCAAGAAGCAATGATTGATGTAGACACGCTCTTTGCAAACCGAGACAGAACATATGTACGAGGCTATCTAGCACTCTTTAACGAAAATGAATTTGAAATTGCACAACAAGCAACGTATGAGTTGCTTGACTCTCACCGAAAGCTTCACCTTGGTGAATTAAGGCGATTGCACAATCAAAAGATTATCATTAAAGTTGAAGAATATGGCTTAACCAGTGACTTTATCGACTACACCATTAAACCAACACGGAAAATAGACTTTACAAACATTAAATAAATATTTCGATTGGCACACTAAAACAATGAAAAAAAAATTAACCCCAAATGGCACGTTACAAACAAAAAACTACCACCACATTAGTGTTATGACCAATGAAGTCTTAACCTACCTTGACCCTCAGCCAGGCAAGCTCTATGTCGACGCAACGTTCGGTGGGGGTGGCCATACCCGTGCCATATTACAAGCAGAACCACAGGCACACGTTTTAGCCCTAGACTGGGACCAAGAAGCGATTGAACACAATGCTGCCGCGCTAGAAGAAGAGTTTGGCGATCGATGCAATGTCGTGTGGGCAAACTATGCTCACCTGGCAAAAGTGCTCAAAAAAGAAAACATCAAACACATTGATGGTGCACTTGTTGATCTAGGCACTTCTCAGCACCAAATTCATCAAAAAGCAGGCTTTTCATTTCAAACAGACACCCCTCTTGATATGCGCATGTCCGCAGCTCACAGCAAGAAAACGGCTGCTCACATACTCAACACATACACAGAAAAAAAACTTGCCGATGTCCTTTTTGAATATGGGCAAGAGAAACAATCACGTAAAATTGCACACGCAGTTGTTGAGCAACGGAAAAAGAAACGTTTTGAAACAACCGGCGACCTCATTGAGGTCATCGAACGTATCATGCCCGCGGCGTTTTTCAAAGCTAAGCATCACATTCACCCTGCTACAAGAACTTTTCAGGCACTACGCATTGAAGTTAATGACGAATTTGCACATATTCATTCATTTCTTAAGGCATGCCTTGATCACTTCGCGCCTGATGGAAAATTGGTTTGTATCAGCTTCCATTCACTGGAGGATAGAATAATTAAAACCTTCTTTAAAGAACACTCAGACGCCCTAAAAATTATTACCAAAAAGCCAATAGTTGCTACAGACGAAGAAATTAAACAAAACCCATCATCACGATCTGCTAAGCTTCGAGCAGCTATTTGCATTAAATAGTAAAAAAATTTGACAAAAGGCCCATTAAGCTTTAGATTATTGCACATGATTGAACGTTATCTAAGGAACAGGTGCGAGGGAGAGCGCAGTAACAAGGTCTCGCAGCCTTTAGTTTTACACAAAGGATGGTCAATGGAGATTACTGAAATAAAGATTTTTCCTGCTAATGAAGGAAAGTTGAAGGCTTATGCAACAATGGTTTTTGATAACTGCTTCATTGTGCGTGATATGAAAATTATCCAGAGTGATAAGGGGTTGTTTGTATCAATGCCATCCCGCAGGAAAAAAGACGGTTCTTTTAAAGACATCGTCCATCCATTGAATGCAGACACGCGAAAAATGATTGAAGACAGAATCATTGCTGAGTACGAAAAATCGTCTGGCGAAGAGCAAACTGCTTAACTTTTGTTATTTTACTTTGAACTTTTTGGGGTGTAGCCAAGTGGTAAGGCAGCGGTTTTTGGTACCGCCATGCGTGGGTTCGAATCCTACCACCCCAACCAATGAATTTATTGAAATGATAACCACTTTAGAGTGGTTATCATTTTTTTTCTGGGTTATTTAACAACTATCACTATGACAACACCTCATACTTCATTCAAGCACGAACAATTTTTTACAGGTACACAGACCTTTGTTGATCCAACGGCCCTGCTTGGGCCAGACGTAATTTTGGAACCTGGAGTTAAAGTTGGTGCGTTTAGCGTCATCACCGGCAATGTCAAAATTGGTGCGGGGACCAAAATTTATCCACATGTTAGCATCGGCTTCTCAGCTCAAGCCCTTGGCGTAAATGTTGCACAGGGTTCAATTAGCATTGGTAAAAATTGTGAAATCCGCGAATATTCAAGCATCCACGCATCCAAGTATGCCGACGGCCAAACGCGTATTGGTGATAATTGCTACATCATGTGCTATGCGCACGTTTCACACGATGCAACACTTGAAAACAATGTTATTTTAACGAATAATGTCAGTCTGGGTGGACACACCTACGTCGAGCACAACGCCGTGCTCATGGCATATAGCGCAACCCATCAATTTTGTCGCGTTGGGAAATATAGTGCACTTGCTCCCTTTAGTGGTATTCGTCAAGATGCCCCACCATTCTGCCTTTTTGATGGAAAGCCGGCCCATTTTGTTAGGCTTAATGCAATTGGCCTACGTCGTGCTGGCATAACAAGTGACGATATCAATGCGCTTAAAAAAGTCTGTAGATATTTCTATCAGGATAAAAAGCCACTTGACCAACTTAAACGTTTACAAGATACTGAGTCCTGGGGAATAAATTCTTTCGTACAAGACTTTATTGCTTTTATTGAAACAAGCGAACGAGGCGTATCGCGCCGCAGCTTACTAGATGAAAACAAGATTAACCCATCAACAGAACAGTAACAAACTATGGTAACAATTGGTATTATTGGCCTTGGTCGCATGGGTGGTTATCACGCCTCTGTGTGCGCTACATCATCACATATAAAACTCGTTGGTGTGGCTGATCCAAACGAAAAAAACTTAAAAAAAATAACAACACCTCATGTCATCAAATCTGCTGACTACAAAGAGTGGATTGACCTCGTTGATGGTGTCATTATCGCAGTGCCAACGCAGTATCACTACGAAGTCGCAAAAGATTGCTTGTTACGCGGCAAACACGTCCTTGTCGAAAAGCCATTCACTCGAGAATTATGGGAAGCGGAAGAATTGCTTGGCTTGGCACAAAAAAATAACTGTGCACTCCATGTTGGTCACGTTGAACGATTTAATGGAGCCGTTCAAGAACTTAAAAAAATTATTAATAAGCCGTTCTTGATTGAAAGCCATCGTATGGGGCCCTTTGCCCCACGTGTTCAAAAAGATAGCGTGGTGCTCGACCTCATGATTCATGATCTTGATATAATTTTAAATTTGGTCAACTCACCTGTTAAACACATTAGTGCGCGTGGCCATAAGGTTTATTCTCAGCGTTGCGATATTGCCAACGTGCAAGTAAGCTTTGAGAATGGTACGATTGCAAATATTATCTCAAGCCGTGCTTCACAAATTAAACGACGCACTATGACGATTCACCAAAAGAAAGAGTTCATTCAACTTGATTTCACAACACAAGATCTCTCCATTCATCGCCATGCAAGCTCAAGCGTTGATATTGGCCTTGACCAACTCAAATATAAACAAGAAGAAACTATTGAGCACTTGTTTGTATACAAGGACAATCCATTAAAACTGGAAGTCGAATATTTTATCGACGCAATAAAAAACAAACAAAATATGATCAATCACAACCAAGATCTACCAGCACTCGACTTAACACTTGAAATTGACAGACTGATTGGGGCGGTATGATCGGCATTATTGCTGGAACAGGCGTTGTTCCCGCATATGCCTGTCGCAGTTTAAAATCAAAAAATAAAGATTTTTTTGTCATCTCACTCTTTCCGGAGCAAAATCTGGCTCTACTACAAGACGCCGTTGGTGCCAACATTGACATTGTCCCACAAGATTTTTGCAAAGCACAAGCTATTCTCGACACCCTTAAGGCACGCGGAACAACTCAAGTCTTATTCATTGGCAAGGTCGACAAGGGAAACCTGTTCAAAAAATTACGACTCGACACATTTGCTCTGAAATTGCTCGCATCACTTGTTTATAAAAGTGACAAGGCAATTATGGAGCGTCTTATCCAAGAACTGGCGCACCACAACATGCACGTCATTCAACAAAGCGATGTACTTGATGGCCTGTTAGTCAAACCGGGTATTTTGTGTGGCCAACTTGACAGCGAGCTAGAAGCAAATATCAAACTCGGCATGCACACAGCTGATGCTCTCTCTACTTACGAAGTCGGTCAAACTGTTGTGGTTAAAGATAAAGCCGTACTTGCCGTTGAAGGCGTTGAAGGAACTGACGCTTGCATTAAACGGGGCATTGAACTCGGAAACGGACGAGTTATCATCTGCAAATCTGCACATGCTACACACAATGCACAGTATGATCTGCCAACCCTGGGGCCGGAATCACTCACCTCTCTCAAATTCGGGCAAGTCCATGCTCTCGCATGGAATAGTGAACGAACGCTCATCGTTGAACGTGAAAAATTTGTTAGCTTAGCCAAAGAACTTGCTATCACACTCGTCTCTGTCTAGATTTCACTATTTTTTCATTTCCTTTATAGCTTGAAAAAGATCCTGGCACCAATTCCTATACCTTACTTTAAAATCACACTTCCTGTTGGTACCAACAAAAAAACACTCATTGTTTTTTACCGTAATAATGTTGGCCGCAAGCTCTATGAGAAATTTTTCATCAAAATCGTCGGTTTCAGGGCTATAGATTAATAAAGCAATACCTCTAAAAAAATCGCTAATCTCTTCGCCTTCGTCAACGCTCGCCTCATAGATATTTTTTTTAATAAGTCCTTGCAGTAAAAAAGTAGCAATTGAAAGATTTTCACTGTAAACAGCATGACCAAAAATCTTATTTATTAGATCTTGTTTTTGTAGTTGTTCGAGCTTGCAGTTATTAAACAATTTTTTGATCAACTCTTCATTGTTTCTGTATTTTCCTGTAAGTAAGGCATAATCAAGAGCATATCCAGCATCATCATGATTTAAAAGTTGCACTTCGGTCCAATCTGGCTCAGAAAAACCTGCAAATTGACTTCCCTTAAAGGGATTTCTTTCATCTCTTTTATTATCATATCCTGCTATGGTCATTGCAAGATTAACTATTTTTAATTTGACCGCCCTGAGCATATCACTAACTGACGGCTCCACTATACCGCCTGAGCAAAACAGCATAATCATGACAGCACACCACACCTTAAATTTCATCTCTATTTTCTCCCTCACTCTACCTATTCAGCAAAAGCAAACCTCTTTTTTAGAGTACATGACTTTATTTCTTACCCACAATAAAAAAGACCATCTAAAAATAGATGGTCTTTTAAACATTCATTTATCATGCACTGTCGATTATGCTCCTCCATACCAACCAGCCCAGTACCCTGGCCCAGGACCCCATTTTTTAGTAACTCTGTCTGCGATATACTCACTCCCCACTGCAGCACCAACACAACTACCAACCAAGCCCATAATATTGTTTTCAACGTGTGTAAGTAATTGATCTGCAAACTTATCTAGCGAGCCAGGCTCTATGCGACTGAATGTACTGTACAACTCAACGATTTCAAGATGGGTCAACAACTGACAGTCATGGAAGAAATTAAGCATCTGAATAACTATACACTGGTCAACTTCTAGTGGATCAACTGGCATTTCGCTCACATTACCCGTTTCATAGAACGGACGAATCATCATACGCTTCCACTCAAGTTCGCTGTTAAACAACATGATAATCATATCTTTGAGCAATTCTCTCATTCCCTCTATATTTTTGTCGACAGCTTTACCAGCTTCATCACATGATTCTTTTTCTATAACCTTACACCAAGAAAGAAAATCAAGGGCTTGTCGTCCTGCAAAGCCAAATCCTGCTTTGATATCGCTTCCATATTTTTTACCTATGACACGCCCCCAGAATCCACCAGCTTGGCCAAGGCAATACTTTAACATTTGCTCTTCAAAATAGTAAAAATCTCTGTCCCGAGGTGAAAGCTTATGAATAAGCTTTTCTTCATCAGTCAGTATCTTCTTGTCTATTCCCTGCCTGCGTGCCTCTTTTTCTTTTTCTAGGTTTTTTTCATAACGTACGTCGCTATACTTATGGTCGTATAGTCCAGAGCTATATTGCGCAATATGCTTGTGAAGAGGAGAATCTTTGTTCACCAGAGAGATATAAAACAATGTTGTAATAACTTCAGCAGCTAACTCGGGTTTAACAATACCCATGGTTGAATTTTCTATCGTTTCAAGGTCTTGTGCATCAAGGACTCCATCAATTGCCTGGTAAATTGGCCGAATGATTAACTTATTCTTCAAAATTGAAAGAACTCGTAGACTCGCCCACTTCCAATAGCTATATTGCGCAGGAATGCTTCGTTTAAAAAACGCTTCAAGCGTATCTATGTTGCCATCAGAAAGAAGTCGATCCTGACCTTCAACACCAATAAGTTGAAAGTAAATCCAAACCGCACTCAAAAACATCATTGCTGACTTCAGACTATGACGCGATGTTATCAGCATCCCAAGGCCTGATCCAAACATAGTAAAGAGTAATGCAAGTGGATTCCACTTAGCTCTATTAATGGTGTATACATTCTTCCCCCCAAGCGATACCTTTGAGGGAACGATTTGTTCAAGCATACCTTTCATTAATGAGATATCAACACCCTGCACTACCTTGGTCAAGACATCTTTGTTCAGATCGGAACGATTATTTTTATACTTCCAGATAACTGCTGGAATATGTGGAATCAAGGTCAAGAAAAAATGCTTAGCTGTACTTTTTGGCGAATAAAGAAGTCTGGTCATATTCATACGGCGATCATCAATCTCTCGTTGATGATCATCAAAATACATTTCTGCCCACAACGACGCTAAATCAAGACCTCCCATAAATACCCACAACATATCTTTTGAAACATTACCCCATTCAAAATGCACAGTCTCTTTCAATGTCATCAGCTCGTCTAGTGTATGCAGGTAATCTTTCACTTCACCAAGCCAATGGCGCAATGCTGTACGCTCTTTTTGCACGGTGCTTTCAAGAAACACTTTTTCAAGATCTCGTTTCACATCACTCAAAATACTACGGGCGTGACTCACCTGCGGAGCCAGCGAGTCAAAGTAAACCTTAAGCAGATTGTTAAAATGATTTTCATCATGTTCATCCCCATGCTCTATCGTCTTATAAATAAGATGCAGCATACGCACAAACTTACCCATCACATCTTCAATCTTATCAACCTCTTCTACTGGCAATTGAGCAATGCTATCAAGCAAATTTGTTAAGTCTTGCTTCTCGTAAATGCCTTCTTCAAGCCCGCGACCATAAGCAAGATCTTCAATCATTTGTTTAATTGCTTCAAGGCTCATGCCCTTGGTTCCAAACACGAGGGTATTGAATGAGCCATCACTAAGGGCACGACAAAAGTCGCTATACTCTTTTTCAAAAGGCTCAATATGCTCTTTATAATCCTGACTCATTCGATCACATGAGGCCAACCACTCATCAATTTCTTTTGTCAAGATTTGCAAATGATGCGAAAGCCCACATTTTTTTATGACTTCATCATATTCACGAAAAGCCTGATCAAGCTTTTCTCTGACTTCTTCTGGCAATGACTGTTTCATTTCATTGCGACGCATCTCTTCTTCCATCTCAATCATGCTCAACAATGCTTTTGCCAGCTCGGGCATCTTTTCACGCATGCCGGATAGCATTCCTACTAAGTCCTGTCCCCCAGTACTAAATGGATTTTGCTCACTATCCTGAGTTGATCTTTCAACGTCATCTCCCGCCGTATCTTGTTGTGGCTTCCCCGTTAAATCTGATAAAAAATCTTCGAATAAAACACTGAGTTCTTCTTGCCGGCGAGCAAGGGAAGCTTCTTGTTCAAGCTCTTCTTCTCCTGACAATTCACCATCAGGGTCCTTTTTTACTCGAAAGCCTTCTTGACTATGGGGATTTTTATGACCTACAGTAGTCTGCTGGTCTGCAACATTTTTATGATCTTCTGCCTGCAAAAAAACTGGTACCATAAGAACAATAGCACACAGCGATAGACGCAATAGCGCCTCACACAACCTTTTTTTCATAAAAAATAACCCTTTTATAAAGATGTATTAAGCATATACAGCAATTTTGCGTACCATTAAGTATGTCAACCTTGCAAAGAGTGTCAACAGAGGCTCATAAATGAGCATTTTACAAAAGAGTCAAAAAATGACAAAAAGAAAACACTAGAAACTTCGAAGTGTCATATGTGTCCGCACAAAGTTAGTAATGAGACCCGCCATCATACAAAGTGCAATCAACGCTGTCCCTCCGTAGCTGACAAAGGGCAACCCTAGTCCCTTAGTAGGGAGCATGCCTGAGGCAACCATCAAATTAATACCCGCCTGCAAAGTAATGAACAACACAAAACCAAGTGTTGTAAAAAATTGAAAGGGATCTTTTAACTGCAAGGCTAAGCGCAGACCTGAAAAACAAAGAACAAAATAGAGCAACAACAATATTACAGATCCTGCAAACCCTGTCTCCTCGGCAATAATTGAAAAAATAAAGTCGGTATGCTGCATCGGTAAGTAGAAAAATTTTTGCTTTGAATTGGCTATACCAAGCCCCCAAATATGTCCCGATCCGATAGCAATAAGCGACTGAATAATTTGAAAACCGCGGCCTCGTGGATCTGACCAAGGATTAAGAAAAATTAAAATCCGATGAAGACGATATGAACGTGAAACAATCAAATAAAGCAACACTGGCACACTTGCAACAAGTGTCACAAACAAATGGGCAAATTGAAACCGCGCAATAAAAAAAATCATGATAGATGTTGAAAACATTGTCACTACAGAACCAAAGTCAGGCTGCTTAAGCAATAACAGAAACGTAACCCCTAAAATTGCTATAAATGGTACATAACTTTGAACGAACGACCGTATGTGTAAATACTTACGATCAAGAAAAAAGCCAATATACATGAAAAAAAAAACTTTCAAAAACTCGCTCGGTTGAAAACTAAAGCCAAAAACATTGAGCCAGCGACTAGATCCATGACAATGAGCTCCTAAACTTGGTACCAATGTTAGACCAGTCAATACAAGTGCAGCAAAAAAAAGCAGTGGCGTACTACGTTTAATTAAACCAAATGGCACACGAGAACAAAAAACAAAACTAATCAAGCCTATGCAAAAGTAGACAGATTGTTTTTTCAGAAAATAATGTGCCGATCCAAACTTTTCAAGTGCATACACAGAACTTGCTGAATAGATAAAAACAAACCCAACCAAAACTAAAAACAGTGCCGTCATTAAAAAGGTATACAAATGATATTTTATTACAGAACGAGGAACTGCCATACCTACTCCCCCCCCAAAATTACCGTGAATTTCCCAGCGCGTGTTTAGTGTAGAAATTTAGAAAGAGAATATGCAACTATCTAAAAAAAATGCCCCTTATTTGGTCACGCCAAATTTTTTCCAAACAAGCTCTTTAAACGCATTGCCACGCTCCATGTAATTTGTATACTGGTCAAAACTTGCCCCACCAGGGGAAAACAATACCTGATCCCCCAGCTGAACATCATTGGCAATAGATTCAACAACCTGTTCGAGTGTTTTCATTGGATATACTTGTTCAAAATCAGCACACGATTGGCCAAAGCAGTATACGCGCTTAACAAATGGATTCCCTGCAAGCCATTTACCCAACCATCCGCGCTTTACACCCTTGTCTGTTCCACCGAGTATAACAATAAGCGGCCGCTTATTATGCGAGAGGCGTTCTACTGCTGCCTGCGTCGCTTGAGCAATCGTGGCCTTTGAGTCATTGTAAAAATCAACTCCATTAGGCGAACAAATTAACTCTAAACGATGCTGTTGGTAAGAACGTAAGGATTCATTGTGCAATGATTCATGTACCCTTTGCACCGAAAAAAAGTCAAAATCTGCTCCCAAAAAGTAAAGCGCTCCTACCAAGACAAGTATGTTTGCAATAAAAATATTTCCAGGAAAAAAAGCAACTGGACAAAGCTTTTTCTGTTTTGCGCACACGCCATCTTTAACACACTCGTACCAAATTATTCCATCATTAATGTACAACAGTGAGTAGTCTTTAAGTGGAATAAGCTGGAAAAACTCATCCCCAGAACGTGTAGCATCAAAAAAACAAATGTGTGACTTCACCCTTGCTAGCAACTCGCTCGTCATTTTTACAAAGTCATCCTCAAGTAACTGAGCAGAAAGCAACGCAACTTGGTGTTCTTTCTGAGCAAGCAAGAGACTACCTTTTGCATCAAAATAATCTTTTATAGTACGATGGCGATCGAGATGATTGGGGTAAAAGTTTGTCCAAATAGCAATGTCAACATTACTTTTACTTGACAGTTCAAGTTGAAAGCTGGATAACTCTGCAACGCAGAGATCATCACAGCCTTGAGAAGAAATCAAGTCTAGTAATCCGACACCAATATTACCAACGGCATGAGCTTTAAATCTTTTACACCCTAAAAAAGACATCCCTGAGATAAGTTGCGCTAGCAGTGCGGTTACACTCGTCTTGCCAACAGATCCAGTCACTCCAACCACCGGCTGTTTGTAGCATGCTGAAA
Source organism: Campylobacterota bacterium (assembly GCA_020633995.1). Lineage (NCBI taxonomy): Bacteria > Pseudomonadati > Campylobacterota > Campylobacterota bacterium. The sequence goes on from JACKCO010000004.1 coordinate 468,873, forward strand.
ATAAATCAAGCTCGTTGATCATTTTGTACGCATACATCAGATATGCCGATACATCGACACTCGCACTCACAAAAACAGCATCATGCTCAGCAATAAATTCACTCAAGGTTTGATTCTGCCCGCAGACAAATTCAGCATTAGCCTGCGCAATCATCATTAATTCATCAGCACCAAGTAAACGCTTATCCCAAACACGTAATTGTATCATTTTTTCTTTGATATCGTAGCCCGGCAGCTGGCTCATGCAAGAAGCTGATACATGGTGTGAAAAAAAGTTCAGTGCCGATTTACCAACAATACCAAAACCTATAATCCCTATTCTATAACTCATAATACCTAATCCAACACTATAATTTTTCTTTCTGCCACAAGCAAAAGTCTTCCATTCCCGCAAGAATATTGCTGCACTTAAAACAATTCCAGTACAGTAAAGATGTATACGATTCTATTGATAAACGGTGCAAAAGAAAAGCAGTGATAATACATCATCTGCCAAGCTCATTTTTGAGGGGGATAAAAATATGAAAATGCTGGCTTTATTCATTATCTTTCTGCTCACCACTTGTGTAACAGAAAGCTCTTTACCAAATCAGACCAGACACACCTACACAAAACAAAATGGTTTAGAAATTCTTCTAGCTTTATCAAAAGCAGCGATAACTGGCTATTCCTTTAATCCAAACACACAGAATTCATCTGCCACAACGCACACCACTCTGGCTGTTCTTAAAGACTTAGCATCACTTGGCAATGCCACAGCATCTCACTGCAACAAATCACAAAGCGCAAGCTTACACTACCGTTACGTATGGATGTTATATGACATACACCATCTACTTTACCATCTTTGGTTATACATCTCCGGAGATAATGATTCACGCAGTGAGCTAATGCGTAACTTTTTTAATAAAAGCGATTGTAACCGCGTCAATAACATTATTCAATTGCTGCATTACTCACTCGCAACTCTACAAAGTATATGCGGAACAAATATTGCACTAACTATTCCACAGGATAACTATCTCGAGGAATGCTACCTATTGCAAGCTATTGAGGCATTCACTAGGAGCCTAACCGAATGTTTTATACACAAAAACACTCAATATCTGACAAAGCCCCATCTTGTTTTTATTTTGGCAAACTTGGCTTACACAACTTATTACATTCACAGCTACATTAACAGCCCACAAAAAACTGCTGAAAAAAAGAAAAAAATTAAAGAACTTGGTAGCCTTATAAATTTATTTGCTGACGATGTTTTTTAAGGCAAACTATGCACTTTGCAGCTCATATAGCGAAATAAGCTCTTCAACTGTTGTTGCATGAGTTGGTGATTTATCTGAACGTTGACTAACAATGCGAGGGAAGCGTAGTGCAATTCCCCTCTTTGTTGACGTCTTTCCGGCTTGATGAAGGGGTGAGCGAGTCAGCTCATCAGCATACACAACACACACGAGCTTTGGGGCCACCCACACATCAGGATGTAGTTCCTTTGAACAGACAACCTGTACTGGTTTTTCATTAACAGCATACTGATCACACGCCTTTTTATACTCAACCCACTCCTCATCACTTAAGCCGGTTCCAATCTTTGCAACAGTAGCAAAATTATCTTTTTTCTCGTCATACACGGCAACAAGTAATGCGCCTATTCCCAATGCTGCTCGTTTACCCCGTCCATGATAATAACCCACTATGACACAATCTAGCGTATCCTGCACGCCAGATTTTTTTGAATGTGTCTTCTTTAATTTGATCCAATTGAAGTTTCTTTTCCCTGGTTGATATGGTGCATCTCTACGCTTGACCACAAGCCCTTCAAGCCCTAAGGCTATCACCTCGTCAAAATAGTCTTGCAGCGAATCTGAATCATTAAAGGGAATTTCTTGTATCGGTAAAACAATGGTTGAGTCAGTAATTTTTTTAGGACAAAGATCCAACAAAGTATCTCGCCTATCGTGATGCGGCTTATCCAACAGCGATTGACCATTCACATACAGACAATCAAAGAGATACAACTTAAGAGGATAATCCTCAACAAATTTTTCAACATCATATTTACGCTTACGCTTTACCGTTTCTTGAAATGGTAAAAAGTTACCGCTATTTGGATCAAAGGCAATTGCCTCGCCTTCAGCTATCAAAGAGTCAACGTTGAGATTTTTAACTGCATCATATAAATCAGGAAACATGTCGGTCATATCCTGCAAATTGCGAGAAAAAAAACGTATATTTTTGTTTTTATCTACATGAATTTGCAGACGAAACCCATCAATTTTCGGCTGCGCAACACACATCCCAATTTTTTTGATAACCGCTTTGGCATCTTTCAAACGTTCTGCTGCCGCAGGCCTGATGGGAATGCCCGGTGTTACATCAATCGATGCTAAACCCTTTTTCCCTTTCTCTTTAAGCACAATCACAATTAAGCCAATGTCGGCGCAAATATTATATGCATGTTCAAGTTCTTTGCGCAACGACTTATCACCAACTTCCATCCATGAAAATGCGTCAAGTAAGGTCATATCAGAAAAACCAAGCCTCAGTTTCCCCAGTATTATACGTATGACAAACTTTGCTGATACAGGATCGAGTTTTTTCAGCAAACTAAGCATCGCAGCCTCTTTTGCCTCCTGTGACCCCCTTCCCGTCAGCTCGAGAAAATCCGAAAGGGCACCATAAACATACTCCAGTGTTTGATCTATGTGGCTACTTCTTTGCCAATCACCTTGTGCGGCAATACTGCCACTATCACCCAATCTTGCTGCTTGCTTGGAAATAGCTTGGAGAGAATAGCCAAGCAGTTGAGCTAATACTTTGTTCATACTCTTTTGTGCAAAGTTGAACTGTACCTGCATGTAGGGAGGTTTTAAAGAGCCCAACGTCAAATATGCAATCATGCCAGCCTCGGCAGGACTTGCTTTGCTAAATAAATCAGCAAGCAACTTAGTCATCGTTAGACGAGCAGATTCTTGTTCTATCTCTTCAAACGCCTGGGCTACATGCACAAATTTCATATGCTCACCTTCTCAGATTGTGCCGTAAAAAATTTATAATATTTTGGTAATGCATAACCAATGACCAGATAAACAAACAAACCAAAAATGTAAAGAACGTATCTAGCCCATAAAATACAGCATAAAAAACAAGGAGCACTGCTATGCTCACAAGTGATGCAATAAAGGGCTGTGCAAAAACAACAAGCATAACTAGCCACGTCAGTACAAACAAGATAATACAAGGGAACGGTACAAAGTATGTCACGATGCCAAGTCCAGTAGCAACTCCTTTCCCACCCTTGAAGTTCAAAAAAACTGAAAACGCATTACCTAAAAGCAACGCTGCGGCCAGCACATACAAAAAGTACTGAGCTGAATCAGAACCATTTATCCGGCAAGCAACACACTTCAGAAAAATAAATGCTTTTGCAGCATCAATAAAAAAAATATACGCAAAATACTGCAAGCCTAAGACTCGTGCAACATTACTTGCACCGATATTACCAGAACCATGCCTCGTGATATCAATCCCTTTTGCTAAGCGAGCAAAAACGTACCCTGTTGGAAAGGACCCAACCAGATACGCTAATACTAGTAATAAAAAGGGAGAGGCTTCATACATAACTTCTACAAGGGAAATGGTAGCGGCGCAGGGATTCGAACCCAGGACCTACGGATTATGATTCCGTCGCTCTAACCAACTGAGCTACGCCGCCACGAAAATTGACTAAAATTTCATTTCTTTGATGCCAAACATATCAAGCAAGAAAACAAACATTGCCTTGAGGAAATAAATACCCGAAAGCAGTGTTGCCACAATCCCTGCCATCAACGTCACGGCAAAACCTTTAATAGCCGGCCCACCAAATTGGTAAAGCACCAAACCCGTCAAAAAGGTCGTTATATTAGAATCCATGATAACAGCCATCGCACCACCAAACCCATGGTTAATAGCAGTACGCAGGCCTGTACCCGCTGCAAGCTCTTCCTTAATTCGTTCATAGATCAAAATGGAAGCATCGATAGCCATCCCAATGGTAAGTACTATACCAGCAACACCAGGAAGCGTCAATGTAGCCTTAAGATAAGATAAACAAACAAGTGTTAGGAAAATATTACATACAAGTGCAATAACCGCTAATAAACCCGGAATTTTGTAGTACAAGATGCTAAATATAAATACCAAGAGCAAGGCTATCAAACATGACATAATACCACTATTAATCGAATCTTGTCCGAGAGAAGCCCCTACACGATTCTCCTGCTCAATCTTGAGTGGCGCATGCAACGCACCGGACTTAAGGACCAACGCAAGATCAAATGCTTCATTGCGCGTAAAGTTCCCCGAAATCTGTCCAGAACCCCCACTCAACTCTTGCTTGATGTTTGGCGCCATGTAAACAACATCATCAATAATAATACCTAAATTACGGCCAATATTATTACCTGTTAACTCTGCAAATTCACGGCCTCCGGCGCTATCAAGTTTAAAACTAACAACTGGGCGGTTAAACTCATCATACTCTACACGAGCTGAAACCATACGATCACCCGTAAGGTCAGGAAAAGCCGAAACTAGGTACCAACGCGTTTCCTGTTCTCCCTCTTCCACTCGACCAGGAATAATCATCTTATCAGATGGCAAATCATGATCAAAGTCGTCCAACAAACTATCTTTCGTCGCTGCAACCTTCTCGACAATTTTAAATTCCAGGTGTGCGGTTTTTGTAATCACTGATTTAACATGCTCAGGATCGTCAATACCAGGAAGTTGTACCACAACTTGGCGATCACCATGTTCTTGCACAACAATACCTTCAACCCCATAACCACCCAAACGATTACTTAGTACATTAACTGCCTGTTCAATTGCGCCAGTACGTATTTCTAATTCAACCTCAGGTGCAAGCATTACCTCTACTGCAGCCTCAGACTGCTTGACACGAAGCAATCCCTTGCGCACATCCTTCAGTAAATTAGCGCAGGCTCGAGCGGCTTCATCATTTGCAAACTCAAGCTCTATACGATCACCAAGTACTTGTTTTTTAGTAGGAAGCGATCTTAAACCCTTTGTTTGAAACAAAGTATCAAAGTTTTTATTTTCTAGAGCCAACTTATTTTCAATTGCTTTTTCAAGTTCAACACCAAGCACCAAATACGTTCCACCCGCTAAATCAATTCCTTTTTTGACATGGGTCAATTTAAGAGCCCGTCCATAACGTTGTACGCTATCCCAAATAGACTCTTGCTTATCCACTTCAACAACAAGTGCTTTTTTATCAAATGAAAAAATAAAGTAGGAACAGACGATAAGGGCTGCAATCCACAGCATAAACGGAGAAAAAAGAACTCGGCCAAGTCGCGCCTGGGTATTCATCTAATACTCCCTTTTGAAAATAAATTGGTACAAAAAATGGTGCCGAGGAGGGGACTCGAACCCCTATGGGATTTCTCCCGCTGCCCCCTTAAAGCAGTGCGTCTACCAGTTTCGCCACCTCGGCAACAGATTCAAATTATCACGCGTTTTAGAGTTTAATATGCCAAAATAATTTTGTACAGGATCTTTTGCTGCTAAAACATTGCAAAAATGTATCAAATGATCTGACACTTTGCAAGCCATAAAAAGTTTTTTTATCAATTTTTCAAAAACTTTTGCTTTCCGCTTTCTCGAGTCGCAATATCTCGACAGCCTCTAATAGAGGCATTAATGACAAAACCAATCTAACATTTACAGCAAAAGACTCTATGATTTTGTACAAATCATAACCTAAAGAAATACAAATTAAAACCTCGCAAGTCTTGCTGGGGCCGACAAAAAATAGTCAGCCCCCCACAATCTTACGGGTCATTGGAAAAACTACTCAGGCCTGCCCCTTTCTCCTCACTACAACCGGGAGAAAAAGTGTCACCAACAGCTATGCTTGTCTGACGCCCTCCCGAAAGCTTTTGGCAGAATGCTTCTTCCAAATCCCTAGTACCTACAAAGCGTGCCTTTGAATCACAATCCGGCCTGGTAAAAATAGATCGGTATCCACATGGCAACAACAACTTTTTCAAAAGATCAAGCTGATATATTTCGATCACAACTACAATTCTTGACACATCGTTGGTTTCAAAAATACTAAGTAACACACTTAATGTGTAAAAAAGGTCTCCCATCCTTTCTATAACCTCACTAACTTGAGCATATTTCTTTGTATAGCCAAACGCTTCAAAATCAATGCCATAACCTTCTTGTAATAGTTTAAGACGACTTTGCTGCCAATGAGTAAATCCTTGCCACGACTCATTAGACATTGTTGGATATATCTGCATAAAATTATTTACGGCATTTTCAAGCGCTTCTACAACAAATTTTGACCTGTCATAATCGTTGCCTTGCTGTTTTTTCAGCTCACTAATAAAACAGTCAGTTGCAAGCTTTAATAAACTGGTACTTCCATCGCATTCGCCCTTCAGCTCTTTCAGCTCATTGTACAAATCCCTCAGCTCATAAAGTGCTTCGTCAATAACGGTGAGTCCCAATCTCGAAGCACGTTCAATAATGGCACACCGTAACTTATTGTATTCCTCAAAGAGTTTATCCCAGGTTATGTCATAAACATTGAGTGTGCGACCCTCTTGCACTCCCTCTGGCGGCAACCCCCAAAGAGGCGGTATAGGTGTAAAAAAATCTTGATACCCCAAAAGCCAGTAGCGACACTCAACATTTTCAAGCCGAGCATCACGTCGAGCCCATTCCTCATACAATAACGCACCCATACCTCCAGAAATCTCCCGTGCTTGCTGAAAATCATAAATTCCCCGCCAATCAAGCGCAAGCCAGGCCATATCATCATCCTGCTGTTGTTGCACACGCAGTACGTCCATCTGCACCTCCTGCAGGGTTGCTCGCTCCTGCTGCGAAAAGTCTTGTCCATCCACAGCAAGCACATGAATAGTTTGGTCACCAGGTCCTGAAAGCACGTCAACCTCCACTATAAGGCCATATACCCTTAAATTTCCAATTAAAGCCATCATAAGAAAAACTTTTTGACAAACATTCATACCAACTCCCCTTCTGAAAGTGCCACTCATCCTTCTTTATTTTTTTTATTTTCAAATAGAATTATTGACTATGCATTGCTATATTTTGTTATTCTTAATTGTGTAGAACTATGCATTCAAAAAGCGACAAAAATATAAAAAACACCAAACATGGCTTTATATAAAGCATTTTTTCGATTTTGAGGGGAGAAGTGGGAATGCTTCTTTGCATGTTGCAATCACTACAACCAAAGCTCATAACTGCGTACAAGAGAGCTATTAGAACAATCATGGTGCTATGATGAACAGAAAACGATTACTGTCGTTACTTTTCATAGTAACGACAGTACTTTCACTGCAAAATTCTGTACACACACGTAGTATTGAATACGGTGATGCAGCACTACTTTTCACCGTAGGAAACACTTCCGTGGTTGGCTCTCCCGTGGAGCTTTGGGAGCCACAAAAGCATTTATTTCACGGAGCCCCTGCCAACGACGCCAGAAGCCGCTGGGTTATTGATTCCCCTTCAGGCAAGACTGGCATCGTCAAAAATGGTGATGTCATTCAACTCAGAAACGGTTGGAAAAATAACTATTCTATGTACACACAAGCGGGTCTAGCATTTGGAAACGTTGCCCCATCTGGAACACTTCCCACAGGAGGGACACCCATCAAATGGACTGATGATCCTTATTCATCGGCTCAAGAACTTACTAATCGCTACTGGATTGTTCAGATTGATGGAAAAGCAACTGGTGCAAATTGGGATCATACTGATCTAGTCCAATTCAAACACCAAGCAACAAACAGTTACATGATTATGTCTTCAGTCACCATCGATGTCCGCAGAGACAATGAATACACAGGTACTGACTATCGAAAAGCACTAGGGACACAACCTGGCAGTGGAACAACGTTTCGAGTAGACCAAGTAGAAAACAAAGATCTCACTCAACCTGACTCACCAGCCAGTTCAACAGAACCTATGCCAGCACCAACCGGCATGGAAGACAACGTCTGGTGCATAACCTCAACAAACGACATCTTCTTTCGCGAGGGCATTACCACCGCGGTGCCTAAAGGTACCAGCTGGTCTCAAATTACTGGGCTCAAGGCTAAAGAACTTGCCGTTTCACCCGAAGGTTCTGTCTGGGCTATTGACCTCAGTGACCAAATATTTTTCAGAACCGGCATTACACAAGACAACCCTAAAGGTAGCAGCTGGACCCAAGTATCAGGACTACTAAACCAAATTGCCCTGGGCCCTAACGGCCAACTCTGGGGTAAAAACTCAAGCAACACACTGTTTGTCAGAACTGGCATTACTCAAGCCGCGCCCATGGGAACCACTTGGGAAGTTGTTGATCAGAATATTGCCCAGGTTGCAGTCGGCGCTAACGGCTCGATTTGGGCGTTAAGCACTACAGGCGTAACTGGTGGCAATGAAATTAAATATCGCACAGGTGTAACTAGTTCAAATTTTAAGGGAACTGGATGGCAAATCGTTGCGGGCGGACTTAACCACATTGCTGTTGGTCCTAATGGGCAAGTGTGGGGGAAAAATACTTCAGCCGTAATCTTTGGCAGAACGGGTGTCACCAGCACAGACCAAATAGGGACAGGATGGAAGGACTGTGGCACCGGTAGTAGCAATATTGCTGTATCCGTCAACAACCACTGCTGGACTGCTCAAACAAATCAAAGCGTTGTTTTTTCAGCAACCGCTGATGTCAACAACATGGCATGGGAATCCGCCAGCGGCGTACTAACAAAAATTTATGCTGGTGGTAGACCCCCAGCAGCGCTCCCATTTGACCCAACCAAACATACACACAATCCACCAGCGGGAACCACATTTAATGATGCATGGCAGCTACCTGAACCAAATAGAGGCCTCATTAAATTTCAAGCAAAAGGGAATGATATTTATGTTGACCTTTCTCAACTCAAAGCAGCACAAAACAATCAGACTTATAAAGCAATTATTGGTGGATGGAGTAATACTCAGTCAGCTATTCAAAGACTTGGTGGCATAGAACAACTAGCAGCTGTAGGTACTGATAGCACCACAAACTTCCATGACTATTGGATGTCCATTGATGGGGGTCTTATAAAAATTGGTAAAGGCACAGAGTACGACCAAAACAAATTTATAGAACTTAATGACCCTAGCACTATCGCTAACATCATCTACGTTGGTTTTGGCGGTTGGGACCTAGCAGTAGAATTTCAAAACATTAACATTCAACCACTACCGACAGCTCCAGTGCAAACTGGCGCAACCTTTTCTGTTGCCTTTGGATATTACGACTTCTTTGGCACAGCCCTTGATATAACATCAATCATGACGCAAAAACTTCAACAAGATGCTATGCTTGATCTTCCTGCAAATCTAAACACTTATTTTTCTCAGCCTGCTACAACAGGTAATCCTAAAGTTCTTTTGTATGGAACCATCTCTGCAGCCAGCCACCAAATTTATCACTTACAGCCAGAAGGGCAAGGTTCATACATCGGGGAAATCACAACAGCTCCCGTATCTCAAGCATTAACACGGGAAGTTGACCCAACAACAATAACTCTTCCTAGTACTTTCCCCCCAGTCTATCCACCAGCAAGCATGCAAGTCGTTAATGCAACATATACTACTGGCTCAACTCAAACCGATGTCACTACACAGCTTAAACAAAATGTTCAAGCAAATGGCTTTCCATTTGCCCCAAATATCAAACAGTTGCTCGGCAACGCTGACACCAATGTCAATACTCTCACAATTACCCTACGTATTGAAAACATCATATCACAAGGCACAAACATTGATGTCACATTTCGTGTCACAGACAATAAACCACTCTTCCTCTATCTCTTAGATTACGCAAGCTTTGAATCTATTATGCTACAACCCCCACAAACCGCACCCCCTACACCAATAACACCAACCCCTGCAAGCTTTACTATTTCGGGGGCGTGGTATGGCGTTGAAGGTCAAAGCAATCCAAATGTCCAAACAACACTTTCTCAGCAACTTAATGCAGATAAATATTTGAACATGCCTGCCGGCATGGCAGCCTATTTTGGGCAGGACCCATTTCCTGGGCAAAAGAAGCAACTTGCTGTTTCACTGTCGGCTAAAGATGCCTTAGGTACAACACAAACGTACCGCCTCGACTTCAGATCTCCAGAAGGATTTGGCTCTCATCTGGGTGAGGTACTTGCAATGGCAGTCAGTGAAACCACCACACCTGACGTTGACCCAACAACAAAAACACTACCCGACGGATTTCCCAGCATGATCGCCCCAATTCCTATGCAAGTTATTGGCGCAACATATCCCACCCAATCCAATGATGTAACAGCACAAATAAAACAAAATCTACAACAGTATGGCTTCATCTATTTCCCAGATCTTCAGGCAGAACTCGGTGCCGCCAACGACCCCGCAAAAGACCAACTCGCACTCTATGTTCGCATCAAGAATCCCCAAAATCAAAGCCAAAACCTTATCGTTGTAGGTACCTTTCATGCCAACAAACCAGTTATTTTTTATCCCATCAACTACACTACTCCCGGCCCCATGTTGCAACCACCTGTAACAGGTCCACAATTACAAGAGGCAATAACTGATCGCCGTGGTAACAAATGGGCACTAACCTCAACACCTCACCCCACTCAGGCAAATGATTTTGAACTTTACTTTCAGCCTTCGGGTAGCACACAGTGGCAACAAGTTCCTGCCGCTGCAAAAGATATCGCAGCACATCCTAGCCTTGACCAAGTTTGGGTCACGCAAAGTCAGCAACTTGGCTACAAAATTCACGCTCGGACAAACATTACTGATTCCCAACAAAGTGGCTCTGGTTGGCAAGCCGTTCAGGGGGCACTCAAAGATATTTCTATAAACTCGTTTGGGTTCTTCTCCGGGACTGGTACTGACAACCAAAAATATTATTCCCTAACCAACAACCCAACAGACCCACAATGGACACTCGAACCTGACCTTGTCACCCTTCAGTCAGATCTAGATGCATGTAATACTCAAGTAAAAACACTAACCAATCAAATTACCACACTCACAGGGGAACGAGACAAAGCATTGACAGATTTAAATGCTGCGCAGCAACAAATAACAACACTAACAAACCAAGTCAACACCTTAACTTCAGAACGCGATAAAGCACTTACTGACCTAAGCACAATACAAAATCAGATAACAATACTTAATAATCAAATCAACACACTCACTAACCAAATCAACACACTAACTTCCGAACGCGATAAAGCCCTAACCGACCTAGCTACAGAACAAGGGCTAAACTCAACCCTGACAAACCAGATCACCACATTAACTAATCAAGTAAATGTACTCACAACAGAACGTGATAACGCACTAGCTAATTTAAATACAGCTCAACAACAGGTAAATACATTAACCTCTGAGCGAGACCAAGTACTTACTGATCTGACCGCAGCACAAAATCAAGCAACTACTCTCTCTAATCAAGTCACTGCACTGACTAATCAAGTCAACACACTAACAACAGAACGTGATAATGCACTCAATGACCTTGCTAATGCAAATCAACAAATAAACACTCTAACCACAGAGAAAAATCAACTCACTAGTGACCTCAACAACACACTTGCTTTACTTGACAATGCTAATAAGCAAATTAGCACTCTGACCAACGATCTTAATGCCGCCATTGCTCAACGTGACAACTTACAAAATGATTTAAACACAAAGCAAGGTGAACTTGATCAAGCAAATCAAAATATTTCAAATCTAACTACTCAGCTGAATCAGGCAACTTCTGAACGAGATGCCCTACAACAAGATCTAAATACCAAAATCCAAGAGCTTGCAGCCGCAAACAAACAAATTAACGATCTCAATACACAGATTGGAACACTTAATAAGCAATTAACAGATGTGACTGCCGAACGTGATAACCTCCAAAACAACTTAACACAGACTCAAGGCGATCTTGACAGCGCTAACCAACAAATCACCAACCTCAACAATCAAATCAACACCCTCACCCAAGAACGTGATAACCTCCAAAACAACTTAACACAAACTCAAGGCGATCTTGACAGCGCTAACCAACAAATCACCAACCTCAACAATCAAATCACTACCCTCACCCAAGAACGTGATAACCTCCAAAACAACTTAACGCAAACTCAAGGCGATCTTGACAGCGCTAACCAACAAATCACCAACCTCAACAACCAGATCACTACCTCACCCAAGAACGTGATAACCTCCAAAACAACTTAACACAGACTCAAGGCGATCTTGACAGCGCTAACCAACAAATCACCAATCTCAACAATCAAATCAACACCCTCACCCAAGAACGTGATAACCTCCAAAACAACTTAACACAGACTCAAGGCGATCTTGACAGCGCTAACCAACAAATCACCAATCTCAACAATCAAATCAACACCCTCACCCAAGAACGTGATAACCTCCAAAACAACTTAACACAGACTCAAGGCGATCTTGACAGCGCTAACCAACAAATCACCAACCTCAACAATCAAATCACTACCCTCACCCAAGAACGTGACAACCTGCAAAACAACTTAACGCAAACTCAAGGCGACCTTGACAGCGCTAGCCAACAAATCACCAACCTCAACAATCAAATCACTACCCTCACCCAAGAACGTGATAACCTCCAAAACAACTTAACACAGACTCAAGGCGATCTTGACAGCGCTAACCAACAAATCACCAACCTCAACAATCAAATCACTACCCTCACCCAAGAACGTGACAACCTGCAAAACAACTTAACGCAAACTCAAGGCGACCTTGACAGCGCTAGCCAACAAATCACCAACCTCAACAATCAAATCACTACCCTCACCCAAGAACGTGATAACCTCCAAAACAACTTAACACAGACTCAAGGCGATCTTGACAGCGCTAACCAACAAATCACCAACCTCAACAATCAAATCAACACCCTCACCCAAGAACGTGATAACCTCCAAAACAACTTAACGCAAACTCAAGGCGACCTTGACAGCGCTAACCAACAAATCACCAACCTCAACAATCAAATCACTACCCTCACCCAAGAACGTGATAACCTCCAAAACAACTTAACGCAAACCCAAGGCGACCTCACAGCTGCTAACAATGAAATCGACAACCTCAATACGCAACTCTCACAAGCGACGGCTCAAAGTGATCAATGTGATACAAACTTAGCAACAACACAACAACAGCTTGACGACGCTAACACTCAAATTGACGCTCTCAACAAACAGCTCACCGATGCAACTGCTGAACGCGATAAAAATGCCACAGACCTGACCAACACACAAAAACAACTTGATGACACTAATAAACAAATTACCGACCTACAAACTCTGCTCACCACCACCGAAGGGGAGCGGGACAAAGCACTTGCAGACCTTGACACCGCACAAAAAGAGCTTAGTAACGCTAACACTCAAATTGACAACCTCAACAACCAAATTACCGACGCCATCGCTGAACGCGATAAAAATGCCACAGACCTGACCAACACACAAAAACAACTTGATGACACTAATAAACAAATTACCGACCTACAAACTCTGCTCACCACCGCCGAAGGGGAACGTGACAAAGCACTTGCCGACCTTGATACCGCCCAAACAGAGCTTAGTAACGCTAACACTCAAATTGACAACCTCAACCAACAACTTACCGACGCCATCGCTGAACGCGATAAAAATGCCACAGACCTGACCAACACACAAAAACAACTTGATGACACTAATAAACAAATTACCGACCTACAAACTCTGCTCACCACCACCGAAGGGGAGCGGGACAAAGCACTTGCAGACCTTGACACCGCACAAAAAGAGCTTAGTAACGCTAACACTCAAATTGACAACCTCAACAACCAAATTACCGACGCCATCGCTGAACGCGATAAAAATGCCACAGACCTGACCAACACACAAAAACAACTTGATGACACTAATAAACAAATTACCGACCTACAAACTCTGCTCACCACCGCCGAAGGGGAACGTGACAAAGCACTTGCCGACCTTGATACCGCCCAAACAGAGCTTAGTAACGCTAACACTCAAATTGACAACCTCAACCAACAACTTACCGACGCCATCGCTGAACGCGATAAAAATGCCACAGACCTGACCAACACACAAAAACAACTTGATGACACTAATAAACAAATTACCGACCTACAAACCCAACTCGCCACCGCCGAAGGGGAACGGGACAAAGCACTTGCCGACCTTGATACCGCCCAAACAGAGCTTAGTAACGCTAACACTCAAATTGACAACCTCAACCAACAACTTACCGACGCCATCGCTGAGCGCGATAAAAATGCCACTGATTTGGCCAACACACAAAAACAACTTGATGACGCTAATAAACAAATTACCGACCTACAAACCCAACTCGCCACCACCGAAGGGGAACGTGACAAAGCACTTACCGACCTTGATACTGCACAAAAAGATCTTAATAACGCTAATACTCAAATTGACAACCTCAACAACCAAATTACTACCCTCACCCAAGAACGTGATAAGGCCCTTGCTGATCTTGAAACAACCCAACAGGAGCTCACTAAAGCTCAGGCCGAAGTAGCAAAACTTAACAATGATTTCCAACAGCTTAATGACAGCCAAACCGCAACGCTTGAAGAGCTTGACAAAGTTAAGCAAGATCTTCAGCAAGCCCAACAAGAAATTAGCAAGCTTGAAAAACAACAAACTGACAACCAAGTAACCATTGACAAGCTCAACGCTAATCTTTCAGCTGTACAAACCCAGCTTACCACCACCGAAGGGGAACGGGACAAAGCACTTGCCGACCTTGACACTGCGCAAAAAGAGCTTAACAACGCAAATACTCAAATTGATACCCTTAACAAGCAGCTTACCGATGCAACTGCTGAGCGCGATAAAAATGCCACTGACCTGGCTAACACACAAAAACAACTTGATGACACTAATAAACAAATTACCGACCTACAAACCCAGCTCACCACCACCGAAGGGGAACGGGACAAAGCGCTTGCCGACCTTGACACTGCGCAAAAAGAGCTTAACAACGCTAACACTCAAATTGATACCCTTAACAAGCAGCTTACCGATGCAACTGCTGAGCGCGATAAAAATGCCACAGACCTGGCTAACACACAAAAACAACTTGATGACACTAATAAACAGCTTACCGATCTACAAACCCAGCTTACCACCACCGAAGGGGAGCGGACAAAGCCCTTGCAGACCTTGACACCGCACAAAAAGAACTTAATAGCGCTAACACTCAAATTGATACCCTTAACAAGCAGCTTACCGATGCAACTGCTGAGCGCGATAAAAATGCCACTGACCTGGCTAACACACAAAAACAACTTGATGACACTAATAAACAGCTTACCGATCTACAAACCCAGCTTACCACCACCGAAGGGGAGCGGGACAAAGCCCTTGCAGACCTTGACACCGCACAAAAGAACTTAATAGCGCTAACACTTCAAATTGATACCCCATAACAAGCAGCTTACCGATGCAACTGCCGAGCGCGATAAAAATGCCACAGACCTGGCTAACACACAAAAACAACTTGATGACACTAACAAACAGCTTACCGATCTACAAACCCAGCTCACTACCACCGAAGGGGAACGTGACAAAGCACTTGCAGACCTTGACACTGCGCAAAAAGAGCTTAACAACGCAAATACTCAAATTGATACCCTTAACAAGCAGCTTACCGATGCAACTGCTGAGCGCGATAAAAATGCCACTGACCTGGCTAACACACAAAAACAACTTGATGACACTAATAAACAGCTTACCGACCTACAAACCAATACCACTATGAAATCGACCTTGGACACTGCGCAAAAGAAGCTTGTTGATGCAACGATAAAATGCCGCTGACCTGGCTAACACACAAAAACAACTTGATGAAGATGACCTACAAACCCAGCTCACCACCACCGAAGGGGAACGTGACAAAGCACTTGCAGACCTTGACACTGCGCAAAAAGAGCTTAACAACGCAAATACTCAAATTGATACCCTTAACAAGCAGCTTACCGATGCACAAAGTGAAATAAAACGACTCAATGATGAAATCACACTCATTGTTGACAACCAAGATGCAACAGCTGGAGAATTGAGCAAAGTTGAAAAAGAACTCACACAAGTGCAACAGCAAGTGACCAACCTTGAACAACAGCTTACAGAAAAACAAGCAGAACTTGATAAAGCTAATGCTGATCTAGCCGACATGCAAAAACAGCGTGATGATGTAGTTGCACAGCGAGATAAACTATCTAACGATCTAGCTGCACTACAACAACAATTCGATGGCTCAAATAAACAACTTGCCGACCTGCAAGCCCAGCTCACCAGCACCGAAGATGAACGAGACAAAGCACTTACCGACCTTGATACTGCTCAAAAAGATCTTAACAACGCTAATACACAGGTTGACGACTTGACTAAACAACTTGCCAACCTACAAACAGAGCGAGATAAACTTAACGATGATCTTATAACTACACAGCAACAGCTTGACAATGCCAACAAGCAAATTGATGACCAAAACAAACAATTAACTGACGCTGATAACACAAATAAAAAACTACAGGATGACCTAGCTGTATCACAACAAGATCTTGATAATGCAAATAAACAAGTTACCGACCTTCAAGCACAGCTTGATACGGCCAATGCTGAACGCGATAAACTTAACAATGATCTTACAACCACACAACAGCAACTTGATGATAACAATAAAAACGTTAACGACCTTACCAAACAACTTGCTGATGCTGACAGTACATACAAAAAACTACAAGACGACTTGTCATCATCACAACAAGATCTTGACAACGCAAACAAGCAAATTACTGATCTACAAACACAATTAGATACCGCTAACAATGAACGAGACAAACTCTCAAGTGATCTCAACACAACACAGCAACAGCTTGACAATGCCAACAAGCAAATTGATGATCTCAATAAACAGTTAACTGACGCTCAAAGCGAAATTAAACGTCTTAATGATGAGATAACCCTGATTTCTGACAATCAAGGAGCAACTGCGGAAGAACTAAGCAAGGCAGAAAAAGACCTCAACCAGGCTCAACAACAAATTCAAGACCTTGAAGGACAGCTTACACAAAGACAGTCAGAACTGGATAAAGCCAATGCAGATCTTGCTGATCTACAAAAACAACTTGATGATGCACTTGCACAACGTGACCAGCTCAACAATGATCTATCTGCAACACAACAACAACGTGATGATGCTAACAAGCAAGTTGATGACCTAAGCAAGCAAATAACCGACCTTGCAAACACACAACAAAAATTGCAAGATGACCTGGCCAACACCCAGCAACAACTTGATGATGCTAATAAACAAATTACTGATCTTGAAACTAACCTCTCCAATGCACAAGGGGAACGTGATAATGCACTTAGCTCTCTTGACACGGCACAAAAAGACCTCGATCAAGCAAACGCTCAAATTGACACACTTAATCAACAATTAACCGACAACCAGGCCCAGATCGACAAACTTACAAACGACTTAAATAATGCTTTATCAAATCAAGATGCTACCGCATCTGATCTGACTGCTCTACAGCAACAACTTGCAGACAGCCAAAAACAAACTACTGACCTTGAAACCCAACTTGCCGACACACAAGCCGAACGAGACAAGCTTGTAAATGACGTAGCCACCCTACAACAACAGCTTGACGATACCCAAAAACAAGTAGCCGACCTTGAACAACAACTTACTACTACACAAGGTGAACGTGACAAAGCACTTGCTGACCTTGACTCCGCTCAAACAAACCTCAACAACGCCAACACTCAAATTGATGCTCTCAATCAACAGGTAACCGACAACCAGGCTCAAATTGATACACTTACTGGCGATCTAAATAATGCACTCGCAAATCAAAATGCTACCGCATCTGATCTGACAGCACTACAACAACAACTTGCTGATAGCCAAAAACAAACTACTGACCTTGAAACCCAACTCACTAGCATGCAAGGCGAACGAGACAAAGCGCTTGCTGACCTTGATCAAGCACAAAAAGATCTTGACCAAGCCAATACTCAAATTAATGAGCTCAACAAGCAACTAACTGACAACCAAACCCAAGTTGATAAACTTACCAATGATTTAAACAATACCCTAGCAAATCAAGATGCCACAGCTGCTGACCTAACCAACCTCCAGCAACAACTTGCAGATACTAATGCAACAAACAAAGACCTCCAAAATAGCTTAGCAACAACACAGCAACAGCTCGATGACACTAACAAGCAAGTAACCGCACTTCAGACAGAGCTGACAAACGTCCAAAGTGAACGAGATCAAGCTCTTACAGATCTTGATCAAGCACAAAAAGATCTTGTCAGTGCAAATACTCAAATTAATAATCTCACCAAACAGTTAACCGACAACCAGGCTCAGATAGAAAAGCTCACACAAGATCTGAACAACGCACTCGCCAACCAAGATGCCTCAGCAGTTGACCTAACAAACCTGCAGCAACAACTGGCAGACAGTCAAAAACAAACTCAAGACCTTGAACAACAAATTACTAGCCTACAAACTGAGCGTGATAATCTTGCAGCAGATACAAGTGCACTACAACAGCAACTTGATGATGCCAACACCCAAGTCACTACCCTACAAACACAGTTAACCAGCATACAAACCGAGCGTGACAGCGCCCTAGCAGAACGTGACAATGCTCAAACTGATCTGGCTAGTGCCAATACCCAAGTTGACGAGCTTAACAAGCAGCTAGTCGATAATCAGACACAAATTGATAAACTCACGCAAGATCTAAACAATGCACTTGCAAACCAAGACACATCGGTAGCTGACCTGACCAACCTACAACAACAATTAGCCGGGGCAGAAACCGAACGAAACAAACTTAGCAGTGATTTAGCAGCCCTTCAAGAGCAGTTTGATAATGCTAATGCCCAGGCAACACAGCTACAGACACAGCTGACAAACTCTGAGGCCGAGAGAGACAAAGCACTTGCAGACCTGAAAGTAGCACAAGATAACCTAACAGGGGCACAAGCCCAGATGACAGACCTTCAAACTGAGCTGAATACAGCAATCGCAGAGCGTGATCAAAACGCTCAAGAAGTAGTAACGCTGCAAGAACAGCTGGCCGAACAACAGGCTCAGAACACTCAGCTCCAGGCGCAACTAACCAAAGCTCAAACCACGCAACAAAATACGCAAGCCGAATTGGACAAACTCCTTGCTGAACTTTCGTCACTCCAAAGCGATTATGACAGGATGCAAGCCGAACTTGCAAACCTGCAAAAATCACTCTCTAATAGCGAAAACGCTCATCAGCTAACACAAGAAGAGCTTACCAATGCTCTTGCCGAAATTGACAGGCTTACTGCACGCATCGCCCAACTTGAGCAAGAACTTGCCAACGCCCTACCAACAGAACGTGAACAGCGTTCTGAGCAAACAACGAGTACGCGCATCGAACCTAAGCGCTCAACAGGCCAGACAGTTGGCACTGGCGCGTTAACCACAGACCGTCAACGAGCAACTGAAAAAGGCATACGAGCAGCTACTGGTATCGGTCTATCACAACAAGGTATGTTTTTACGCCAAGACACACAAGAGGTTGGAGCTGGGACTCTCAGAGACGCACAAACCCCACAGCCAACGCAACCGGCAGGCAGAGCACGAAGAAGATGATAAAAAAAATTCATTTAGAAAATATTTGACTTTATACCTTCTGTAGGTGGTAATATAGTATTGTATAGATATATTTTTAATAGAAATATTGTATGAAAATACCTAGCGGAGAAGCATTATGCTCTTGTTCAGGCACTCTCGTAACAAAAAACACTCAATTATGCAGCCATTTCAAGGAATGGCGCAATACAGCATACGAAAGTACCTCCAAGATGGAGATAGTGCAGCCAGCCATCAAGGTTTTGCCGCGGTTAAGGGGGAATAATGACCAAAAAATATCTAAAAAAATCACTGTTACTTTGTTTCTCATTAACTCTTTTTTTAGTCACAGATGTTACACTCGCTCAAACAGCCCCTAATTTACAAACACCCGTTACTGACGCACGAGGTAACAAGTGGGCATTGACCAGTGATCCTCACCCGCAATATCAAACTGAAAAAGAAGTTTATGTCATGCCAGCAGGAAGCTCGCAATGGCAAAAAATTGGGGGTGCTGCAGTTGATATTGCTGCACATCCAACGGAAGATAAGGTGTGGGTTACACAAAGCCAACAGAACAACTATGCTATTTATGCCCGTACTGGCATTTCAAACTCAGCCCCAACAGGTAACGGCTGGCAAGCCCTTCCCTCAGGCCGACTAAAAGATATTGAAATTAATGCGTTAGTCAATTTTGCTGGTACTGGAACTGATAATAATCGCTGGCACTCATTGACTAACAACCCAAGCGATCCTCAATGGGTTGCTGAACCTGATCTAGTTGGACTGCAGCAACAAATTACTGATTTGACAGCTCAGATCACAAACTTGAACAACCAGATACAAACAGCCCTGAGCGATGTCAGTACCTGCCAAGCAGATGAAGGCACTCTACAACAGCAATACGATACCCTTGATGCTGCACTTAAAAAAGCACTAGAAGACCTTGCAACTGCTGTACAAAATGAGCAAACAGCGCTTAGCAGTCTTACACAAAAACAAATAGATGTTTCAAATCTACAAAACGAAGTAGACAACTTACAAATCCAAAAAGATCAATTGCAAAGCCAGTATAACAAACTTCAACAGGATCTGATTAATGAACAAAATCGTGAGCAAAATCTGGTAAGACAGCTTAATGACCAGGATACTTTAATCAATAGCCTTACCGATCAAATAAATCAACTAGGTAAAGAAATTAATGATCTCGACTTTCAGATTCAACAAAGTCAGCCAGCACTTGACGTAGCACTCGCTGCTAAAAAAGCTGCTGAGGATAATCTCATCCAAGTCCAACAAGAACTTACCGACGCTCAAAACCAGGTCTCCAGTCTAACCAATCAACTTAGCGATCTCCAAAACCAGCTCACCAAAGCGCAAGCGGATAAAAAAACAGCCGAAGATGAAATTACACGGTTAACTAATGATCTTAACCAGATCAATCCTCAACTAACCCAAGCTCAACAAGACATGCAAACAGCAAGTAACCAAATTACTCAGTTAACTAATCAACTTACAAGCGCGCAAAAAGCAGCGCAAGATGCTGAAAATAGCTTAACCGACATTCAGAACCAGCTTACGGCCGCCGTCAAACAAGTAAGTGATTTAACCCAACAGTTAGCAGATGCCCAAGCAAATGAAAAGACAACAACCGACGCCCTTGCTCAGAAACAAAAAGATCTTACCGATGCCCAAGGCCAGGTGACTACCCTAACTAAACAACTTTCCGATGCACAAGCCCTGCAAAAAAATGCTGAAGATGAAGTCACTCGTCTAACGGGAGAACTTCAAAATGCACAACAAAGCCTTACTACTGCTCAAAACGACCTAGCAGCAAAACAACAAGAACTTGCCAGTGCACAACAGACAGCAAATAATCTCACCACTCAGGTAAATAAAGCATCAACCGACCTGAGTGCAAGTGATGCTGCACTTGAAAAACTCATGAATGACCTGAACGCAGCACTTGCTGAGGTTACTCGCCTCACAAACGAAAGTAACACCTGCGCCGAACGAGAACTTAATGCACAAAACCAAGTTAACAAACTCACAAGCGACCTAGCACAAGAGCAACAAAACCTACAAAACTTACAAACCCAGCTTAGCCAAGTACAGGGCGAGCTCAAGCAAGAACAGGATCGTGTTGCTGACTTAACCCAACAGCTACAAGATGCACAAGCAATACTACAAACAACACTGAATGACCTTACAAGTACACAACAGCAACTCAATCAAAAACAACAAGAACTTGCAAATAAAGACAAACAATTAACCGACGCACAAAATACACTCAAAACAGCGCAAGATGATGTTGCTAGCCTAACCAACCAAATCAGCAATCTCGACGAGCAGAACAAAACCGCTCAAGGCCAGGTTGACAAACTTACCCAAGACCTTGCAAGCCTGCAACAACAACTCAAAGAAAAACAAGACGAGTTGAGCAAAGCACAGCAAGACTTAACCGCGGCGCAAGGCGAAGTTGGTCGCCTGAGTGGCGAGATAAGTTCGCGCAAGGCTGCAAACCAAGCCGCACAAACGGCCGAAACAACATCGCTTGAAGATGCACTCACGCAAGCACTCGCTGATAGGGCAGCAGCTGAAAAAACGGTTGCACAACTCAACCAAGATCTTACCAACTTACAAAATCAGATCACACAACTTAACAACCAACTTCAACAAGTACAAGGTACCCAACAATCAAGCAGCACCGAACGCAACAACCTAGAAAATCAGTTAACTCAGCTCCAGCAAAATATAGCCAAAGCTCAACAAGATCTTGCCAACGCGCAAAGTGAACGAGGGCAATGTGACCTTGAACACGGACAACTTGTTGCTCAACAGCAACAACTTAATGACGACCTAAAATCAGCGCAGGATGAGGTTGCAAACCTTGAAAAGCAGCTTACTGATATCCAATCAAACCAAGGTCAACTCAGCCAAACAGAACAACAACTGCTGCAAGATGTAACCAATGCTCAAAATGAGGTAATCAAACTCACCAACGATTTGGGACAAACCCAAAATAGCATCCAGCAAATTAATGACGAAAAAGCACTACTTGAAACACAGCTAACTACCGCACAAAACCAAGTACAAAAATTGAGCGATGAACTCAACCAAGTAAATCAAGAGTTACAAAACGTACAAAGCCCCGAAATTGCAAAAATTCAGCAAGACCTGAACACCGCCCTTGCAGACAAACAAAAACTGCAAGATGAAGTCAATCAGTTAACACAAGATGTAGCAAACCTTCAAAAAGAAATTACAGACCTCCAACAACAGCTGCAAAACGCACAATCAACACAACAGGGCAGTAACCAACAGGTAACAGATCTCACCAACGAGCTCACTCAAAAACAAAATGAATTAAACACCCTACAGCAAGACATAACTAACCTGACAACACAAATAACCAACACACAAACAACGCTAACTTCTCTTGAAAATGAGCGAGACAAAGCCGTTCAAGATTTACAACAAGCACAAAACCAGCTTCCAGTGCTTACCCAAGAGCGTGATGATGCACTCACCGAACAGCAGCAAACAGAGAAACAACTTACTGACTTACAGCAAAGTCTGGGCGGTGATCAAAAACAAATCGTTGAACTCAGCAGCCAACTTGCCGACTTACAAAATGAGCTCGCCGATCTACAAACCGAACTTCAAACAGAAAAAGACAAACAACTGCAAAGCGAAACGGAACGTGATAGCGCACGTCAAGAGCTTACTACACTGCAAAATGACGAACAAACTATCATCACAGAGCGTGATAACTTCATACAACAGTTGACGTTTGTACAAGATCAAATTGATCAACTCAATCAAGACATACAGATTTGTGAACAAACAAATACAGATCTTACTGAAGAACTTGCCCTACTCGGTCAAACAACAACCCCAGCACGTACTCGAGAACCAACACAAGTACGCAGCGGTCCACGGACAACGCGTGACACACGTGGCCGTGCCGTTGGCACCGGCGCTGTGGCAACAGAACGTCAACGTACAACAGAAAAAGGCATCCGGGCAAGTACGGGTATTGGGCTTTCAACCGAAGGCATGGTACTACGCAGCGAACAACAAGACCAGCCAGCTGTACAGCAACCTGTAGAACAAGCCGTAACACGACAAGCGCAAGATCCAGCAACAACCACGACAACACGACGCTCAAGAACTCGCACTCAAACAACAACCGCACCAAGAGAAGATGTCGGCGTTGGAACTCCTGTACGGACAGGCGGCAGAACAACGGGAACACGAAGTCAAACACAACCACGTACAACCAGTAGACGGCGTTAAGAAGGAGGTTAAGGGGAAATGATTATGAAAAAATTTAAAAAAATATTACTGTCACTTGCACTACTAGCACTTACGGTTACGGGCGTAACAACACCACTACAAGCCCAAGAAATAAAATATGGCCAAGAAATAGAACTGATTTGGTCATCTCATCCAAGCAGATACATTTGGCGAGGTAACTCTATCAATGAAGTAACTGCTATACAGCCGGGACTAAAAGACCACTTTTGTGTTTTCATTTTGTTACCACCTTCAGGCAAATCTCTAACAGACATCAATCCTGCAACAGGAACAACATACCAAGGAACCCCCATTCCAAACGATGGCTACTTCAGGCTCAAGAGCAAAGCTACGGGAAAAATGGTTGAATACCCATCAGCAGGCACCACGCTTAGACTTGGCTCAAACACAACCAGTGAGTTCAGAGTACATGTCTACAATCCAACTAATGCTCAAGGCTATTGGACCGAAAATGATCCCCAGAATACTTTTCAAATAACCGGTAATTACTTTGTTTACTTCGCTAACGACGTAGCTAGAACAGCAAATGCTCAAACAGCATTTGCACAACAACCGCCCCCATACTTTCAAGCAAAGATTCTCGCTCAAGCATCATCAGCACCAGCACCAGCTCCCGAGCCAGATCCTATCCCAACCAATGCCGTTACCTACGGGGATGAGGTCCGTCTCGAATTTGATATTGCACCAGGCGTCGCATTAAGTGCATCAGATGCTGATGAAGCCTTTGGTAGCCCAAATAAATACACCAATGATCTTTGGATTGTCATGCCACCAGGTGGCGCAGCGCTAACAGCAACCAATCCAGACACTGGCAGTCCATACCAAGGCGGAGTAATTGACTACGCTAAAAAAATACAGTTAAAACACAAAAATACGGGGAAAATACTTGCCCTTGGTGGCAATTTAAAAACTACAACAAACTCGGCTGGCATGGGTCAAGATATTGTCGTACGCTCAGAGAACGCCGGCATATGGCACAACGACGACCGTGTTACCCTCAACATTAATCAGACAATGTTTTCTCCAAGCTATCCAACGTATGTACGCCTACCTGGAAGCACATTCAACAATGAATGGGGTCAGCAATATCACGTTAACTGCGTTGCTGGAGCAGAGATTACTTCTACCATCCCAAATCAATACGTAAAAGTTGTCGCTGCAAATCTTACCAATCCACCTAGCGCACCAGCACCTACACCTACACCAGGCGCAGTTTATGGCAACGTCTGGGGTATTGCTGCAGACAACAAAGTCTACTTCCGTGAGGGCATTAACGATGCAAACCCAACCGGAACATCATGGTCTGAAATTACTGGTCTAGCAGCCAGTGACATTTCGGTTGGCCCTGATGGTGCAGTTTGGGCTCTTGGCAATACGCCAGTTGGGGGTGGATACAAAATTTACTTCCGTGAAGGCATTACAGGAACAAACCCTAAGGGTACAAGCTGGTCTGAAGTTGGAGGCGCTGTAGTTGTCATTGCCACCGGACTTGGTGGGCAAGCATGGGGCGTTAACGATGGTGACAATCTATTTTTCCGTCAAGGAATCACTCAGTCACAACCAAAAGGTACTGCTTGGCAACATGTAAATCCGTATTTTAAATATGTTGATGCTGGATCAGATACATACAACAGCGTCTGGGCAACCGGATCGTATCCTGGTGTTGTTTACCGGCACTGGGGCAACACAATCACACAACCTGGTCCAACCTGGTCACCGGTAGAGAGCTATGAAATTAAACAAATCGCTGTTGGCCCTAATGGTCAACCATGGGGTATAAACGCTAGCAACGAAGTTGTCGCCCGAACAGGTATAACAGGTCAACAAAAAGATGTTAAAGGTACTAGCTGGCAAGCATGTGCTACAGCTGCAAAATTTGTAGGCGTAACTCGAAGCAACCAAGTATGGATGGTCAAAAATGATAACTCCATATGGGTATCTGAAACAGCCGATATGAATAATATGGCATGGCAACAAATTAGCGGTCAACTCATTAAAGTTACCGGCGGTGGTATGCCAGCGGGCTATGTACCATCAGCTACACCACCACCTCAACCAGCACCATTTGACCCAACTAAACACACGCACAATCCACCAGCAGGAACAACATTTAATGATGCATGGCAGCTACCTGAACCAAACAGAGGCCTCATTAAATTTCAAGCAAAAGGGAATGATATTTATGTTGACCTTTCTCAGCTCAAAGCAGCACAAAACAATCAGACTTATAGATCAATTATTGGTGGATGGAGTAATACTCAGTCAGCTATTCAAAGACTTGGTGGCATAGAACAACTAGCAGCTGTAGGTACTGACAGCACCACAAACTTCCATGACTATTGGATGTCCATTGATGGGGGTCTTATAAAAATTGGTAAAGGCACAGAGTACGACCAAAACAAATTTATAGAACTTAATGACCCTAGCACTATCGCTAACATCATCTACGTTGGTTTTGGCGGTTGGGACCTAGCAGTAGAATTTCAAAACATTAGCATCCAACCACTGCCGACAGCTCCAACACCGGCACCAGTCCCGACAAATCCCACTGATAATGTGTGGGCTGTATCTGGGTCTGACGGCAAAGTCTGGTTTAGAGAAGGTGTAACTGCAACAAATCCTGAAGGCACAAGTTGGACTGAAATTACTGGGCTACAGGCTCGATGGATCAACGTAAGTGCTAGCGGTGAAGTGTGGGCTATTGAAAGTGCTGGACCTGCTGCTCCTTACTACCGCACAGGTATTACGACACAAAACCCTAAGGGCGACGGATGGGTAAAATTTGACGGTGGCAATATCATGCAAATCGGTGCTGGCTTAGAAGGACAACTCTGGTGCAAAACCTACCTAGGAGAACTTTTTTACCGCACGGGAATTACTGAACAGAATCCTATCGGTAATGGATGGACAAAAGTCACAGACGGCAATGTAAGTGCCTATCGTTTTGCTGTGGGCGCGAATGGTTCCGTTTGGGCAACCGACTCTAACCAAGTGGCAGGTACAGGCTTTAGACTGGTATACAGAACAGGAATCGATGCAAATAACCCTGGTGGTACCGGTTGGCAGACAGTTACTGACGGCTTTAACGTCGCTGCCGATCTTGCCATTGGCCCCGATGGTCAACTCTGGGCTACAAACAACGTCGCACAGGCATCTTGTCGTTTAGGGATCACTACATCAAATCCATTTGGTACAACATGGAGTAATTACTTTACAAGTTCAGCAGCGTTTATGGCTGTATCTCCAACCAATAACCTTTGGTTTATAAACACAAGCAAACAAATTTTTATCGCCAAAGACCCAACACCAGGAGCTCCTTCATTTACCGGTGTGGGAGGTACGCCATCGCCACTTACCGTCATCAGTGCGGGTGGCTACCCTGGCACCATTGGAACAACACCCGCTCCGGCTCCTGAACCTACCCCACCTGCTCCGACTCCGGAACCTACCCCTGCTGACGCAGTCAAATATGGACAAGAAATTAGACTTGTTTGGTCATTTTTCCCAACAGAAGAAGTTGCCCTAAGCGGCTCTGATGAGGATATAGTTTTTGGTAGCACTGCAAAAACAACGAACGAGTTATGGACAATACTTCCACCAAGCGGATCAAACCTAAATGATACAAACCCTGCAACGGGAAGTCCATATCAAGGCTCTCCAATTACCCAGGGTGATATCATTAGACTTCAACACAAAAACACTGGCAACATTCTCCGTCTTGACCAACCAACTCAAGCACCATCTCTTGTCACTGGCGGCGAAAACATTATGATCGCCTTTTCTGATCAACAAAACGGCCAGACTGTTAATGCAGGCACGGGATCACCATGGCGAGAGCCGTATGATTCAGTCTTTTTCTACACTACATCCGGACACTTTCTACACTTCACTGGAACAAAATTCACTAATCAACTAGGAGAACAGTACACGGTGGGCTGGGTTCACATAAATGATATGACAACATCTCCTGCTTTTAAAATTGCTATGACAACACTGGCAGATCCAACCTCTGCACCAACACCACCAAGTGCCACGGAACCTATGCCGGCACCAACTGGCATGGAAGACAATGTCTGGTGTATAACCTCATCCAATGATATCTTCTTCCGTGAAGGCATTACTACCTCAAATCCTAAAGGTACTGGCTGGTCTCAGATTACTGGACTTAAGGCTGCAGAACTTGCTCTTTCTCCTGAAGGCGCTGTTTGGGCTATTAATCTTAATGACCAAATATTTTTCAGAACCGGGATTACACAAGAAAATCCTAAAGGTACCGGTTGGACCCAAGTATCAGGACTACTAAACAAAATTGCCCTGGGCCCTAACGGCCAACTTTGGGGTAGAAACTCAGCCAATGCGCCCTTTATTAGAACAGGCATTACTCAGGCTGCCCCTATGGGAACAGCGTGGGAAAACATTGTACCAAGTACTGAAGGCCTGGTAGATATCGCGGTTGGTGCAAATGGAACAGTATTTAGTTTGGGACTAGGCAATGTTGACGTTAATGGTAAAGAAATTAAATATCGCACTGGCGTTACCAGCTCAGATTTTAAAGGAACTGCATGGCAAACCATTGCAGGAAGTCTTAATGAAATCGTCGTTGGACCAAGCGGCCAAGCCTGGGGTAAAAACGCTACGGGTACAGTTTTTGGTAGAACCGGGGTCACCAGCACTAACCAAATAGGAACTGGCTGGCAAAACTGCGGAACAAACACCAACAGTGTTGCCGTATCAGTTAATAACCACTTCTGGGCTACTAAAACAGATCAAAGTATCGTATTCTCGTCAACCGCTGATGTTAATAACATGGCGTGGGAACCTGCCGAAGGTCTGGCAACAAAAATTTATGCAGGCGGTAGACCTCCAGTGCCCGTGCCAACTAAATTTGAAGCCAGTTTTAACATCCTTGATGCATGGTATGGTGTTGAGGGTAAAACTAATCCTAATGTTAAAGGGACACTCGATCAGCAACTTACTGCTGATAAGTACCTCAACATACCTGCAGATATGACAACTTATTTTGGCTCTGACCCTCACCCTGGTGAAGGAAAACAACTTGGCTACACACTTGGGTGCACCAATTCGCTCAACCCTACAAATACTGTTAACAGATATACCTTCCACCTCAGGTCCCCTAATGGCATTGCTTCACATCTTGCAGAATTACAAGCAATTGACGTCAATGAAGCGGTTGTTCCAGACGTTGACCCAACAACAAAAATATTACCTGAAGGTTTTCCTGCAATGCTTGTGCCAATGCAAATGCAGATTGTTGGCGCAACGTACCCAACCCCAAGCGATGACGTCTCTGCGCAAGTCAAACAAAACTTAGTAGACAATGGCTTCTTGTACATGCCTGACATTCAGGCAGCCCTTGGGCCAGCTAATGATCCAGCAATGGATCAGCTAAAAATCTTTATACGCATGAAAAACCCTTCAAATCCTACACAAAATATTATTGCCGTAGCAGTATTTGACGCCGATAAACCGATGCTATTTTACCCAATCGACCCAGCAAATACGAGCAGCTTTCTTGAATTACCAGCACCTGGCCTTCAAAATCAAGTCATTGACGCCAACGGCACAAAGTGGGCACTCACAATTGATGATCATCCTCAATTCGCAGGACAAAAAGAATTGTATTACCAACCAACTGGTTCAACTAAATGGACAAAAATTGATGCTGCGGCCAAAGACATTGCAGCGCATCCTGACAAGCTTGGCCTGTGGGTTGTCGGTGTTAACGGGGCCATATTTTCTCGTGATAACCTGAATCAGCAGCCTGATGGAACAGGCTGGAGTCAAGTTCCAGGCAAATCCGCTCTTGAAATTGATGCTCGGGACTATCTTGATCAAACACATTACTCAATAATGGGTGACGATAATGTTGGCTACTTCTCGCTCACCGATAATCCCGCTGATCCACAGTGGATATCAATTGATTATTTCACTATACTGCAAGATCAAATACAGACGCTTATGGACGAAATAACGCAGCTACAAAACGACCTCAAGAATGAACAAGATGCACTCGGCACATGCAACACATCTATCACAACCTTACAAGATCAAATAAAAACACTACAAGACCAACTGACCCAAGCACAGGACGACCTGAAAATTGCACTCGATAATGAGCAAAACGCAAAAGATCAACTCGATGGGATCAATCAAAACATTACCAATTTAACTAATCAAAAAAATCAACTCGAACAAGATATTACCGACCTCAATAATCAAATTGGTCCACTACAAGATCAAATCACCCAACTCAAAAACTTTAATAATCAAAATGAACAAACAGCTAAAGACAACGACAATTATATCAACGGCCTACAGGATCAACTCAAACAATTTACCGATCAACGCGACCAATTGCAAAATCAACTCAACAAGATCACATCTGAATTACCAACAGCACAACAAGAACAAAAAACAGCTGAAGATGCCCTTAAGCAAGCGCAAGATCAACTAAAACAAGCACAAGACGATATTACATCACTGACCACCCAAATCAACACAATACAGCAAGAGCTTAACACCTTACTTACCCAACAACCACAACTTGATCAACAAGTTAACAATTTAACCAACGAGCTTAACCAAAAACAACAAGATCTAACCACACTTCATCAAGATCTAATCAATGCTCGAAACACAGTGGCACAACTTGGCTTTGATCTGGGAACCGCTCAAAAACAAGAAAGTGATGCTAATGAAGAAATTGCGCAGCTTCAACCACAGCTTACTGACGCACAAAATCAAGTTACCACACTTACAAAACAGCTCACCGATGCACAAAATAATCAAAAAAGCGCCGCCGACCAGATTGCAGTGATACAACCACAACTTGATGCCGCACTCAAGCAAGTATCAGACTTACAAGCAGAACTTACGAGTGCTCTGGCAGCTAAAAAAGAAGCTGAAGATGAAGTTACACGTTTAACCAACGAACTAGCAAAAGCACAAGGTGACTTGACAGACATACAAAATCAATTGAACACCATTGACAGTGATATTGCAGATAAAAATACTGAAATTGCAAACCTGCAAGCCCAGCTGCAAAACCTTCAGTCTAGCATCAACACAAACCAACAACACATCACCGAAGCTACAAGTGACTTAAAAGAAGCTAATAACAACATTACACTCCTCAATAATGCCCTCAATACCTGTAATGTTAACGAAAAAGACCTTAATGACCAAATTACCAAGCTCACACAAGATCTAACCAAAGCTCAGCAAGACGCTCAACAAACTCAAAATGATTTGACCAAGGCCCAGCAAGATTTAACCAACGCCAAAAACGATATAACAAGCCTTGAAGATCAGCTTACCAACACACTTTCACAACAAAAACAAAAGGGCGATGAGCTTGGCGATCTTGGACAACAACTCACTGACAAGCAACAAGAGCTTAGTGATAAACAAACTGAACTTAATCAAACAACAAAAGCAAAGCAGGATGCCGATGCTGAAATTATTACGCTGACCGGTGACCTAAACCAAGCAAAACAAAAAAACCGTGACTTAAATGATGAAATCAAGCAACTTACCGATGATATCAGCCAAACACAACAAGATATTGATCAAAACCAAAGCAACCTTGATACAGCGCTCACAGACCTTAACAATGCAAACAACGAAATTGCAAAACTTACTGACGAGTTAAACAAACTGCAAGCTGAACAGCCACTCTCTGATGACCCTGAAATTAATCGCCTACAACAAGACCTATCACAAGCACTTGCCGACAAACAAGCAGCAGAAAATGAAATTAATCGCCTCAACAACGCAATAACAAAGGCGCAAGGTGAAATTTCTCAGCTGCAAAAGGACTTGGCTGACGCACAAAGCGGTGAACAAACTGTCGGAAGTGAAATAGATAAACTGAACCAAGATATTGCAGATGCACAAAGTGAACTAACAAAGCTTCAACAACAACTAACCAACGAACAGGACCAGGTACAGACATGTGAAACCGATGTTGACACTTTAGATACACAAATTAAAGATCTGCAAAACCAACTGCTCAGCGCACAAAATGAAGTAAACTCACTCACTCAGCAAATTAGCAATGCACAGAAAAACCAGCAGCAAATACAAGGTAATCGCGATCAACTCGAAAAAGATTTGACAGACGCGCAAGCCGACATCGACCGACTAACCAATGAGCTTACGGCAGCTAATAATGAACTTACCAAAGTAACCGGTGAACGAGACAAAATCCAAAACGATCTTACCAGCGAACAAAGCGAAGTCACCCGACTTACCAACGAACTAACAGCAGCACAACAAGCACTCGATGCTGCAGTCAATAATCAGGAAACCGAACTACAGACTTCGCTTAATAATGCACTCAACGACAAACAACAGCTTGAAACTGCCCGCGACAAACTCAGCCAAGACATTGCTAGCGCACAACAACAGATTCAAAAACTTAACGGTCAAATAACCACGGCCCAAACAACCGGTGGCGATGTAACGACACAGGTTCAAAACTTAACCAAGCAAATACAGGACATCAATACCGACATTACCAACGCTCAAGAACAAATTAACAACTTGACACAAGAAGTAACCAACCTTGAAAACCTCGTCACACAAACAACAACCGAGCGCGATAATGCACTCAATGAACTTACTCAGCTGCAAACACAACTTAATCAACTCACCAAGGAACGTGATGATGCAAACAATGAACGTCAGCGTCTTGAAAATGAAATTGCAGCATTACAACAAAATCTTGGCGGTGGTTCGACAGAAGCAGCCCAATTACTAGCCGACATAGGCCAACTACAGACACAAATCGAACAATTAAACACCGATATTAAAACTGCAACCGATGCTGAGCTGCTCGCTCAAAACGAGTTAACAAGCATACAAACTGAAATAACTAACACTACTACACGAATTAACGATATTACCGTTGAACGAGACCAACTTGAGCAAGATCTTATCACGCTGCAAACTGAAGCCGATACGCTTACAAATAATCTGCAGGCATGCAACCTAGAAACTCAACAGCTGCAAAGCGACCTTGCTGCGGCAGGCCAAGAACCAGCTGAGCCAGCACGTACTCGTCAGCCAACGCAACAACAGCGCAGTGGACCACGAGCAACACGTGACACACGCGATCGTGCTGTCGGTACCGGAGCTGTAGCAACTGGCCGCCAGCGAACAACAGCAAAAGGCATCAGAGCAACAACGGGAATAGGACTGTCAACTGAAGGCATGGTGCTACGTGGTGAACAACAAGATCAACCAGCAACACAACAGCCTACAGAGCAAGCGGTAACTCGACAAGTCCAGGACCCTACAACAACCACGTCAACACGTCGCTCAAGAACTCGTACTCAAGCAACAACAACCGCCACACCGCGTACAGATCTTAGCGTCGCAGCTCCTACCAGAACAGGAGGCCGAGCAACAGGAACGCGAAGTCAAACGCAGACACGCACCGTCAGTAGACGACGTTAAATAAAGAATATAAATTGGATTCCCGCGTAGCCGGGAATGACAAAAAGAAAAAGCCTCGACAGCAAGTCGAGGCTTTTTCTTTTATACTTTTCTGCCTGTGGCCATGGCACGCAATCGTGCAATACGCTTTTCCATAGGAGGATGGGTTGAGAATAACTGAAACAACCCCTTAGCGGTAAATGGATACACGATGAATAAGCTTGCTGTCGCTGCCTCAGCAGGAGAGCCTGGCTCACGCTTAGCGTGCTGCGCACCTGTGCTCAATTTTTCAAGTGCTGATGCAAGCGCAAGCGGATCATGACTGCATTTTGCACCCGACTCATCAGCCAGGTACTCACGAGAGCGTGAAATAGCAAGCTGAATAAACATGGCAGCTATTGGCATAATGATAGCCGCAAGCAACGCCCCGATGCCACCACGACCCTCACGGTCACGATGAGCTCCCAGAAAAACTGTCCAACGCATCATATGTGCAAGGTAGCCAATAGCAGTTGCAATCGTTGCTGCAATTGTTCCCACCAAAATGTCTCTATTTTTAATATGAGATATCTCGTGAGCAAGTACGCCACGAAGTTCGTGCTCCTCAAGCAAATCGAGAATACCACGCGTCACAGCAACTGAAGAATGGCTTGGGTTTCTGCCAGTCGCAAAAGCATTAGCCATTGAACTGTCAACAAACCACAGCTTTGGTACAGGCATATTTGCGTTGTGACAAAGCTCTTGAACAATGTCGTAAATATAGCCATATTGCACACGATCGAGAGGCTTGGCACCATACAGGGCAAGTACCATTTTATCTGAGAAAAAATAGGTCAAAAAATTCATCATGAGTGAAAGAATAAGTGCCATGACAATGCCGTGGTTTCCACCCATCCAATACCCAAACAGTAAGAGCATACCACTTAGACTTGCAAGCAATACTGCTGTCTTTAGTTGATTAAAAAACATACACACCTCACAAAGTAATTAATCTTGGTCGTAATCAATCTGCCAATCATCAATAATATTCTGCGTTTCAGTTGGCTGATCTTTTTGCTCGTTTATTTGATCTCTTTCAAGTAAATCACGAATATCAATTGAACTAGAACGAGCCTTTTTAACATTTTCAGCCTTGATAGCAACCAGCCGCTGAGCCTGCTCTTTGCCACTCATAGCAAGCTCTTTTTGCTCCAATTCTAGCTGACCATGAGTCTGCTCAAACATTTTATTCATTTCATCTTGCATGCGCTTCATTTTTTTTCTGAGCTTTAAAATCATTTCTACACCGGCAAGATTAACCCCAAGTTTATGTGTCAGGTAAATTACTTCCTCAAGGCGATCAACATCTTCTTCTGAAAACAAACGGGTGTTACCATTAGAACGCTTTGGGCAAATAAGCCCTTCCTTTTCATACATACGAATTGTTTGCTGATGTACTGAAAACATCTTTGCAACAACTGATATTGAATAAAACCCTTTTCTTCTTTTCATGATCTTTTCTCCACGCCTTAATCATACTTGAGGATCGATAAAAAGGCCTCTTGAGGAAGTTCAACATTACCGACCTGTTTTAACTTCTTTTTTCCTTCTTTTTGTTTTTCAAGGAGCTTACGCTTACGCGTAATATCACCACCATAACATTTTGCCGTTACATTTTTGCGTAGCGCTGAAACACTCTCTCGAGCAATAATTCGCGCTCCAACCGCAGCTTGAATTGCAACTTCAAACATCTGGCGGGGAATAACCTTTCGTAGCTTTTCAGTTAATGCTCGCCCAACTGTTTGAACTCTCGTTTTATGCACAATCAGCGACAGTGCATCAACTGGCTTACCATTAAGTAAGATGTTCATTTTGACAAGATCTGATACCTGATATGGTGCTTCTTCATAGTCAAAACTCGCATAGCCAGCGCTCATCGACTTAAGTTTATCATAAAAATCGGTAATAATCTCACTCATCGGTATTTTATATCGTAAAATAATCCGCTCTTCATCCATATAAGTCATTTCAGTTTGTTCACCCCTGCGGTCCTGGCAAATCTTGATAATATTGCCCAGATACTCTTTTGGCGTAACAATCATGGCTGAAACCATGGGCTCTAAGACGTGATCTATTTTCACCTGATCAGGAAATTTCGATGGATTTTCAATAACAATTTCTTTACCATCTGTCATTTTTACGCGATATAACACTGTTGGTGTGGTTGCAATAATATCTGCGTCATACTCTTGCTCGAGCCGCTGCTTAAAAACATCCATATGTAGAAGGCCAAGAAACCCACAACGAAACCCAAGTCCCAAAGCCGTCGAGCTTTCTTTTTCAACATGAATACTTGGATCATTAAGCGTTAATTTTTCAATTGCATCACGCAGATGCTCAAATTCTGAAGACTCAACTGGATAGATGCCGGCAAAAACCATCGACTTTGCTGGCTTGAAGCCAGGTAGTGGTTTAACAGGCTTTCTGACATGATAGAATGTATCACCAACGCGTGCGTCTTTGACAGTTTTCATGCCAGTAATGACATAACCCACCTGCCCAGTGTACAATGCACCAGTCTGATATACGTCTGGATACATTAAACCAATGTCCAGCACCTCATACTCTTGACCAGTGTGGGCCGATTCAACCATGTCACCCTTTTTGACCGCTCCGTCAACAATTTTCATCAAACAAACGACTCCACGATATTCGTCATACCATGAATCAAAAAGCAATGCTTTCAATGGTTGAGCTGCATTGCCAACCGGAGCAGGCACGCGCTCAATAACGCTTTCAAATATACTTTCAACATTTAATCCAGTTTTTGCCGATATCCGCAACGCCTCGCCTTGCGACATATCAAACGAACGTTCAAGTTCATGCTCAACTCGCTCAGGGTCAGCATTTTGCATATCAATTTTGTTAATGACGGGAATAATTTCAAGTTCTTGTTCAAACGCCAAATAAAAATTTGCCACCGTCTGTGCTTGCACACCTTGTGCAGCATCAACAAGCAACAGTGCACCCTGACATGCATACAGTGAACGAGATACTTCATAGCTAAAGTCAACGTGACCAGGAGTATCAATCAAGTTCAACAAATAAACCTGTCCCTTATACTCATAAAACAGTGATGCTGTTTGTGCTTTAACGGTAATACCCCGCTCACGCTCAACTTGCAACTTATCAAGCACCTGCTCAATTTTATGCCGCGAAGTAATAGTTTGTGCCATCTCAAGTAAACGATCAGCAAGCGTTGACTTACCATGGTCAATGTGGGCAATAATCGAGAAGTTACGAATACGATCTGGAGTAAAATTTTTCAAATCAAAATCTGAAAGCGTGCGTATATCCATCTGTTACATCTTTTCCGGTTTACTCAACCCAAGGGTCTCAAGGCAGAGACCAAGGGTCTGATTTACTAAGTGTGTCATAAGTAAGCGCATACGCGTACTTGTCATATCGTTTGGATCAATAATTCTATTATTTGCATAGTAGGTATGAAAGGTATGAGCAAGCTCCCACGCATAATATGAAAGCAAGTGAACTTGATAATTTGCGGCAATAACGCGCAAAATATCGTGCAGCGAAAAAATCTTTTTGATGAGTTGACAATCGCTCATTTGCAATGTCCCCAAATTTTCTTTGAGAACCATGTCTGTAAGTTTACGCCCTTCAAGCTGATTAACAAACTGCTTGAGCTCGTCACTCTGTTGTGCCGCCTTTGCCATGACGCTGTTGGTACGTACGTAGGCATACTGAATATAAAAAACTGGATTCTCGTCAGACTTTTGTAAAGCAACTGACAAATCAAAGTCAAGTTGCTGGTCAGCTTTTCTGTTCAAGTAAAAAAAACGTGCAACATCCACTCCTACTGCATCAATAATCTCACGCAGTGTGGCAAAATTACCTGAGCGTTTTGACATTTTCACAACCTGCTCTGCGTGCGTTATGTTAACAAGCTGATACAAAATTACGTCAAACCTGTCAGCATCATAACCGAGCGCCTTCATAGTTGCCTTTAAGCGTCTAACATAACCATGGTGATCATGACCAAGCACATCAATGATAATGTCATAGCCCCCATCAAACTTTTTTTTGTGATAGGCAATATCTGAGGCTATGTAGGTGTAGGAACCATCCTGTTTTTTGACAACACGATCTTTGTCGTCACCAAACTCACTGGATTTAA
The DNA here is from genome assembly GCA_020633995.1 of Campylobacterota bacterium. Lineage (NCBI taxonomy): Bacteria > Pseudomonadati > Campylobacterota > Campylobacterota bacterium. The sequence goes on from JACKCO010000004.1 coordinate 506,608, forward strand.
ACCACAAAGCACCATCTTTTTCATACATAAGTTCTTTATCTTCAAGCAGCTGCAGCGCATCCGTCAACGAACCATCTTCATGCAATGATCTTTCAGAAAACCATTTATCAAAATGAACATGGTAATCACGTAAATCATGCTCTATCATTTGCAACAAATGATCTTTTACATAGGTAAGAAAAAAGGCATCATCTTTGTGCATAAGTTCTTTACCAAATTCAGTTACACACTCACGCGCAATATCAATCAAATAAGCTCCTTGATATCCACCCTCAGGAATTGACTCCGTTGGCAATTCAAGCAGTTCATAGCAACGCACCCGAAACGATTGCGCAAGCAAATCCATTTGATTACCTGCATCATTAATGTAATATTCGCGATGTACACTATGCCCTAAAAACAAAAGTACTCGCCCAAGCACGTCACCAATAATAGCATTACGCCCGCTGCCAAGATGCAGTGGGCCAGTTGGATTTGCACTGACAAACTCCAGATGACAGTTGGCATGATGCTCACCAGCTTTAAGCGTAAAAAATCCTTTATGCTGCTGATACAACTGGCAAGTCAATTGAATCCAGGCTTGAGGCGTCAGCAAAATATTAATAAACCCTGGACCTGCTATCGAAACTTTTTGACACAGATCTTTAACATCAGATTTTTCAAGCTCATCCTTGATTCTGGCTGCTATCTCTCGCGGATTTTTACCAAGTTTTTTTGCGCACAACATAGCAACATTACAACTGACATCACCAAATTCGTCTTCGCGATCAAAGTTAATTTTAAACTCCATTGCATTCAACTGATCAGCATGAACCTGAAATACGCGGTCCATTAAAACTTTAATTTCTTGCTTGAGGCGGAGCATCACATTCATATTTTTCACTTCTTTAGAATAAACATCGAGCCGTTATCACATTAAATTTTCATATTTTACCATTTTAGCAGGAGCTGAAAACATTTAAAGGAAAACAGTTGACAAGGCTTTTTCCCTCTCTACAAGTAACGCACAAAATATGAGATTTTTGTTTGTTACTTGTAGAAAAATGACAATTAGTTTAAAATTTAAGGGTAATTTTACCACTTTATAATCTTACCCGAGAAACCGTTATGGCAATCAACAAAAACACTGTGTTCATAGTAACAGTAGCCTTTCTCATCACCAGCTTTACCCACACCCTGGCTGTAAAGTTTACCGCAGCTGATTTTGTCCACGTTAGAACAATCTTTGAACAAACGGTTAAAAACGCCCAGTGTAACTTCATGGTTATTAAAAATGCGCTTGATGTACTTGCGAAGAAAACACCCTGCAAAGACAAGCAAAAACTGTCTATTAAAAAGTTTTTCACCATGACAACCGCAACATACAACCAGCCACTCCTTCACACGCTCCTCTCTGGCCAGAACACAACAAGCATGGACTATCTACTCGCTCAACTTGTTTTCACGCTGCTCAAAACAACCTACAACTTCACCGATGCTGAGCTTGCAGAGCTGGCTAACACACAAGACGGCATGGGTAACACACTGTTTTTTTACTTAATCAAGTACGCTGTTGACCAAGACATTGAAGATCCAACATTTATACTCAACCTGCTTGAATACGGAGCTCAGCCCCATTATCAAACGACGGCTGCGGTAACGCCACTAACGTACGCGCTTAAAAATCAAGATTACTACATGAGCTCAAAGCTTGCCACGTACAACACACAACCGATTACACATCTTGCAAACAACACCGATCTTATAGTTGAGCTCATCTATAATGGCAAGAAAAGACTCCTCAAGAAAGTAGTTCCCTTTCTGCCCAACAAACAAGCAACACTCGACAGTCCAAGTCGTTATTCGTACAACGGATATAAAAAAATTCGTCCACTGCTTGCAGCAGTCCTTGCCGAGTCAGCATCTACTGTACGCTTTTTACTGGAGCAAGGCGCATGTCCAAACTTCTTAGCTTCAAAGCGTGAAATGCTGCTTGAAGTGGCACTTTCACTCCAATGCCAAGCAATAATTTGCACCCTTTTTGACTTTAACGTCAGTACAGAGCTTGCGCCCGTCAACACTCCAGAAGAAGATATCCTTTACGCCAAATGTCTCCTGACCAAAGAACTAAGCTCATGCATCGATCAATATCGTGTTGCAAAAGGCAAACCAGGCAAAATAAATCCACAAGCAACAAACATAGAGATTTTTTGTTTTCTTTCGCGTCTAGAAGAAAAACAAACCGACCAACTCAGCCCAAAACCACGTAGCATACTTAACCACCTGGATCATTGCATAAAAACATATTCACAAGATAAACAATGCCGACAAGCCTTTGATATGCTTACCAAGCGATTTGCAAGAAAACCAACACACGTAAAGCAAACACAATCGCTTTCCCCTTTGACCACACCCATTGAAAATCAAGTTCCTCAGCCCATCACTACAAGACCCGAAATTCCGCAACCTTGTAAGCCCTTGCTACAAAAACAAATCATAGACAAAAGCATCACTTACCTTGCCACAACTAAAGACAGGAAAAAATATCAAGCAAATGTCAAACAATTACCCATAGGATACGACGCATATCAAACCATCAAAACCGAGTGGTCAGAAGACAACAATGCCACCCTCAACAACATGATCAACCACATTATTTACAACACCGACAAAAGAAAACCTCTTGACCCAGCACTTATCTCATCAATAGAAACTGCAATTAACAATGGTAGTGTAACAAGAAAGCATGAAGCCAGAACCTATAACAGCCCCCAAGAAGCATTGTCCGACTTTCTTCGGCATCGATTTAGCTCACTAGTCGATGATTTGATTCTTGAATTCGGCACCCACATAGAATTCCAGGACCTTGAGCAATACGCCCAACATGACTTGCGCCTAGGCCTTTATCTCAACAAACCCTCGGAATTTGCGCTTTGCTTAAAGGGTTGTCTGAACGCCCATGTACAAGGCGAAACATACTTCAGTGATGGCACGTATGTTTACATTTTCGATCAGCACAACGATGGAGTTGTGCTTAAACACCGCTATTTCCATGTGGCAGCAACTGAGCTGGTTTAGCCCAAAACACAGCGCCTCCTTAGATGATATTCATGGAACATATTATCATTATTTCATATTTGTATTTATTTTATCAAAAATTAAATCAAATACAAAATCTTTACATACAAACTCATTTGACAGAATGAATAAAAGAGGTAATCTTAGTAGAGATACTGTTTCTATCTTATTTTAATGGATGTTTTTGCAAAAGGTCTTTAATGAACGACATTTCGTTTTCTTCTCTTCCTATCAGTCCCGAAGTTTTACAAGCTGTCAGCGACATGGGTTTTACACAGCCTTCACCAATTCAAATAGCAGCAATCCCCTCCCTTGCCAATGGTCTTGACGTTATCGGACAAGCAATGACAGGTACGGGTAAAACAGCGGCTTTTGCAATCCCATTAATTGACAAGATAGACCCTACAATCAAAAAGCCTCAGGCACTTATTTTGTGCCCAACCCGTGAACTTTGTGTACAAGTTGCACAGGAAATTGAAAAATTGGCACGCCACAAACAAAAAATTAAAGCGCTTGCTATCTATGGTGGACAATCAATTACCAATCAGATTCATGACCTAAAAAAAGGTGCGCACATCATCATCGGTACACCGGGTAGAACGCTGGACCATCTAAGGCGCAAGACATTAAAATTAACAGAAGTAAGCATCGTCGTGCTTGATGAAGCTGATGAGATGCTTGACATGGGCTTTCGTGACGACATCCAGGCTATTTTGTCTGACACCCCAGCAGAGCGTCAAACCGTTTTATTCTCTGCAACTATGTCTTCAGACATTAAGCAGCTGGCAAAACGCTTTCAAAAAAATCCGCATACTATCAAGGTAAGCAAAGAAAATCAGGCAAAAAACAGCATTAGTCAGTATTACTACCACGTTGCACAACGCTCAAAGGCTGACTTGCTTATGCGCATTTTGGATCTACATGAAAACGCTCTGTGCGTAATATTTTGCAACACCAAAAACGATGTTGATGTTTTATTCGACAAACTTACTTCACATAACTATAGCACAGAAGCACTTCACGGCGATATGAATCAAACTCGTCGAAACCGTGTTATGAGCAAGTTCAAAGACGGCAAGGTTAACGTATTATTGGCGACTGACGTTGCAGCACGTGGCATTGACGTGCCTGGCATTGAGCTTGTTGTTAACTACGAGCTCCCCAAAGATGAAGAATCTTACGTACACCGTATCGGTCGTACGGGCCGAGCCGGACTAAGTGGGAAGGCAATCAGTCTTGTCTCTGGGCAAAGTATTTATCGCATTAAACGTTTAATGAGCTATACCAATAGTCAAATATCTCAACTCGAAATTCCAAGCATCGAAGAAATTGAGATCGTCAAAACACAAAAAGTTATCAAAGCTCTTCAGAGTGTCTTAAAAAGCGAGCATACAAACATCGAGCATTACAAAGAACTTCTCGCTCAAACCAACAGCGAAAATATCAGCGTTATTGATTTAGCTGCAGCATTCCTGCGTATGAAACTCAGGGGCCTTAGCAAAGAGATTTTCGTTGATGAGGTTTCATCACACCAACGCCCACGCTCGGGCAATAACAGACGCTTTTCTCGTTCTGGCGGCGGGCCACGTTTTAGGCGCGGTGGCAATAATGGTGATCGTAGTAGAAACTCCGGCGGTGGTGCAAGCAGACGTGGATATTCTCGACGCGCCGCTTATTAAAACCACCAGTTGCACGTTAACCCTAACGTTCCACTAAACATTTCAGTTGACCATGCATGCTTACCCATGTGGGCAAAATCATAGGAAATGCCGATGACAGGTGCACAATATTTAAGCTGATGTGCACCAAGATCGTACTGCGCACCAAAGTGTAGCGTTTGCTGTGTCCAGATACTGAAGAAGTTATTTTGTTCAGCAATCTCTTCTTGCGAAACAATGCGAGCACAACGACCTTCAGGATCTGTATTTGGCTGTTTTTCAGGCAGCTTGGTTCTGCGCGTGCTCTTTAAGAAATCGCAATCACGTACACGCAAGTGTGTTCGCTCTTGTTTTGTAAATGAATAACCCGCATAAGCTGAAAACCCTCTCCAAAACCTATTAGCTTTTACAAAGCCGGCAAGGTCCCAAATGTGACCATAGTCAACATTTGCATGTACGCGCTCAAGCATAATCCAGCCGTTTTGACAAATATCAGATGTTGTTCTGAAACAACGATTTTGCCTGAAGAATGTGTTGATGCCAACATGTCCCCCAACGCTCAATTTTTCGGCAACCGTCACATATCCTTTCATTTGAATACGTACACCCCAAAAGTTTTCGTACCCAAGAGGCACACTAAAAACTCGATTGTTTGGGCGGTCGCCCGCTGCTGGAGCAAGTACACCGGCCATCACTTCACCACCAAGCGCTGTCATCAAGCCTGACTCAAAGCATTTGTGTCCAGCCCAACCACCAGCAATTAAAATATCAGCAATGCCGGTATGACGATAATCAGCTTTAAGCGGTATGCAAAAATCATTTTCACTCAGAATGCGAGGCAGACCACCATCACCGGTCATTGTTGAGTCGTGGGCATTCTTTCCATCAATAAAATCATCTAAATTGACAGTAACAGCAGTCCCATCTTTATCAGTTAGATCATTGCCAAACTTATCTTTGACAAGTATTTTTGCACCCAAATTTTTGTGTTGAATACAGGTCAGTTTGACTTCGCGGTATGGCACATATACCTGCACAAAAAAGCCCCACATAACGTGATGACGCAAGAAAATACCCACTTCGTCCGTATCAAAGCGACCACAAAAATTAACCCTACCGTCGCATTCTTTAAACTCAGTATCAAAAACACCCTTTAGTTCTTGGGGATCACAATTTTGATCAAATAAATTATTCCAGTATTTTTCGGTTGTACTACCAACGCGCTTGCCCTCTAGGCCAGTACCCAATTTTACAATATTAAACGGACCATAGGCTGAAAGTAGCGGGCCTCGAGCTTCTTTTAAATCCCACGCCTTTCGTGTATTGCCAAAGCCGTAGCGAACCGTCAGAATAGTTGAGCCATCACCATAGTCATGTTGGGTTGGCAGCGTAAAATGAGGGGCTTTGTAAAAAACTGGTAAATCAACATATGCATTGGCATGAAGTAGAGAGATAGAAGAAAAAGCTGATAAGATGGCAAACACCAAAAAACGTTTCACCAATACGCTTTGCATGCGATTGTTCATTATTACTCACCTTAGAAAAAATCATGCTACACCTTTTTGTTCACTCCCTACACACTATCACTGTTTAGCAAACCTATCAACAACAACTGGCAAAAAGCGTGTCTAGCATTTTATTATTTGACTTGCTTTTCAAGCCACGCAAAATACTGATCATCCATTTGAACGGGTATTTTTATGATGCATGCAAGATCATAACTATGCAAACTTTTTACCGCTTCACACATTTGGTCATACTGCTCATGCGATGTTTTAACAAGCAACAGGCACTCATCTTCCCTTTTCGGCTTGTCTTGCCAGTTATACATACTCACGCCTTCCAAAATATTCGCGCACGCTATGAGTTTTTTTTCCAAAAGACTAGAAGCTAATGAGCATGCTTCTTGCTTACTTGCTGTTGGGATATAACCAATAACACCCTCTTTCATCTACAACACTCTCCCTTAATGCATCCAGACAATAAAATGGCACCACATATGATAAACGCCAGTATACAGACGCATGAATTGATTGCACCATAATTTAAAAAATTGACAAAAATAATCTTTTCACACAGACTTCGTAAGTATGAGTTGTTCAAAAATATATGAGTAAATACCAAAAAGGAGTCGTAATGTCTGGTTATACCTATCTTTTTGCAGCACTACTCACCTTTACAATCTCCAATTCATTATTGGCAAACACACCTGGATTGGACCAAGATACCAACAATAGAGCTCAGCGACGCGAACAAACACAAGATCAATACAATGCAAATCGTAACATCATTGATGAATCACGTGATAATGTTGGATTTGATGATGATGAATTTGATATTTTCGCCGACCTCGACGATGAAGACGACGATTTTTAGATGTTAGACACATTACAAAAAAAGAGCGAGCCGACTTTCTGCCGGCTCGCTCTTTTTTTGTCAAAAATAATTTGAATTTTTGACCACTTTTAACTAGCACCCGTCATCCCGGCCTCTAAGCCGGGATCCATACCAATTTTCTTCTATAAAAGATAGACCCCGCGGATCAAGTCCGGGGTGACGAAACTATCTTAGAACGGTAAATCGTCTTCAAATGGATCTTCGTTTTTAAGATCAATTTCACCACTGGTGCTATTTTTAGCTGCAGCTTTTTTTACGGGTTTGGGAGCAGCGGACTCTGCTGCAAATTCACCTTGCCCACCGTCAGCCGATGATGCACCGCCAAAACTTTGATCTTCTTGGCCATCTTCCGCTTGCACGCCAGACAAGAAGGTAACACGATCAGCAACAACTGAGTGTTTGTTTCGCTTGTTGCCATCATTGTCTTGCCAGCTGTCTAACTTCAAACGTCCTTCAACCAAAACTGGACGGCCCTTACTCAAGTACTGTCCACAGCTTTCAGCTTGCGCACCCCATACATCTACATCAATAAAACAGACTTCTTGCACCATCATGCCCGTTTGTCTATTTTTAAATTGACGGTTTGATGCAAGCCCAAGGCGACATACAGTTTGTCCAGATGCAATTTGTCGAACCTCTGGGTCACGCGTTAGGTTACCCATCATAATAACGCGATTATAACTTGCCATAATAAAAACTCCTCTAGAAAAAGAACTCACGGTTATGCATACCATGCGTGTATGCACATCAACACAAACCATGAGTATAGCTAACTTTCTTTTGAACACAAAAAAAAGTTGTTTTGAGCCTAAATTTAATAATTACTCCAATAACATGCGTAACGAACGTAGGTCTTGCATATTCTCTTGATGAGCAGGCGTCTTGTCACGTGCAGCGCAATACCGCTCAAACAAAACTTGAGCAATGTTGTCGGGACTGCATCCCCACTGAATCAGTTCAGTGTAAACTGGCTTGTTAAGGAGTAAGTTAGGCAAACTCATCCATTGCACCTTGACCAACGGACGAGCCAGAACATAGGTCAACCAGGATGTTTTATACACCACTACAGCAGGCAGCCCAAGCAAGGCAAGCTCTAATGTGCTAGTGCCTGGCTTGCTCAAAGCAAGTGAACATCTGCCCAACTCACGCATAATGCTTTCACTACCGGTTACAACATCAATGTAATCAAAAACATGCTCGAGTTCGTGCTTTGCAGCAATGCCCATGATATCTTTCTGCGAAATCGAACTTGCCTGCGGCAATACGAAACGAACGTCAGGAAGATGCGCATGCAAACGCTGAATTGAGCGTAAAAAGAGTGGCAACAATGTTTCTATCTCCGACGTGCGCGAACCCGGCAGCACAGCAATTTTTTGCATATCCGACTCAGCAGCCACACCAAAAAACGGCTCAAGTCGTTGATACATTGGCAAACCAATCCAGCTCGCCTTAATCCCCCGTGCTGCGTACCAGTCAACTTCAAATGGATACAACACAACGACCGAGTCAATATACCGTCTAATTTTTTTTACACGCCAAGCGCCCCAACACCACAACTGCGGGGGGCTGACATAGGTAATGGTTATATTCGGTGCACGTTTTTTCAGCCGCTTTGCAAGCATTAAATTAAACCCAGGAAAATCAACCAGTACCACTTCATCGTACTGCCCATCAATAATATGCGCAGTGAGCTTGCCTAAAAACCGAAGTAAAAAGGGTAAGTGCTTGATAATCTGTGTCACCCCAACTACGTTAAGTTTTTCAAAGCGTTCATATAGCTGAGCACCTGCCTGCAAAAGATTATCACCACCAACAGCATGCACACTACCAAGCTGCCCCTCCTGCTTGCGCTTGTTCAGATACCAGGCAGCTACACGATCACCTGAAAGTTCGCCAGTGACTATAAAAATTTTTTTCATCGTTGCAAGCTATGAAAGTTTTTTAATGCACACGTCACTATCAAGCTCCTGAACAACCTGTTTAACTACAGACTGTGTGAGCGTAAGCTTTTTATGCATAGTTGCAACATGCTGCTCGCACGTTGCCAGGTCAGCGCCAGCTTTGCACAAGCTGCATAACACACGTACCTGACCTTGTTGTTGCTCACACGTTGCCTGAATTTTTTGCATCACTGCTCGTGTGCCATCAAGCTCTATGCGTGTTGCTTTTTTGAACGGAGACAGATTGTCTAAAAGTTTTTCAAGCGAAGTAGACAAGGTCTGCTGCACATCAGCAAGAAGTGTTTGCATGTCTCCAACCAATGCATACAACGTGTTAACACCTGCTAAGTTTTCTGACTTAACAGACTGTTTTTTATTCTGTTTGCAGGCACTCACATGCATATGCGCACACGCAGTTTGCAATTGCGCAAGTTGTCGATTAAGCCGATTAAGTGATGAAAACGCATCTCGTGTTGCATACCCAACCTGCTCTTTGAGCGCATTTTTTGATTGTTTTTTTGCCTGCTGGGCATCCGCCGCGATAATAAACTCATCACCACCTGCTTGTTGAGCATGAATATAGCCACACACCAATCCACTTGTAAGTAAAAACAACAACCCTTTTTTTCTACTTCTCATGAAATCCCTTTTGTAGTCTACTGAGAATTTTTTACCTACTTAATAAATGATACAATACATCAGTTGCTCTCGTCACCCCAGCACTAACATTTGCAAGGTCCATCGGGAACAACAAACACTTTCAAATCACTCCCCGTGTCGTGCTGAATTTATTTCAGCATCCAGATAATGATTTTTCCTTTGTCTGGATCCTGAAACAAGTTCAGGAAGACGACAAAAAGCAGAAATCAACAAAAAACTCTGGATCCCTGTTGACGAGTAAATACTAGACATCCACCTCATCCAAATAACGCGTTACTAATGCATGCGCAGCAACAACACCAACAACATCAACCAGTCGACGGATAAAACGGCGTTTATGCACAAACTCAAAAAGTATCTTTTTGGCAACACTATTATCATCAAGTGATGACAAATCAAACACCGTGTCATCATACCAGTCATACCCTTGACGTTTTTGCAAGTACCCACATGCGCGTGCACCAATTTCTACTGCTTCACCAACAAGTATGCCCGTAAGTACTGGCAGCGCTACTCTCAGCACCCACTCAGAAGAAAAAATACCCTGATCACTCATCGCATGCATTGCCAAAAGAGCAATGCCCTGCTCAACAAGTTGACGAATTTTGAGTTGATTTTTATTATCGACAGAAACAATGGCTGAGTCCAACACGTTGTCTACATAGGCTGGACGGTTGCCAGGTACATCAGCAGGTTCAGCTGGCGACAAGCTCCCAAACACACACAATAACACTAATAGAAAACAAACAGATTTTTTGATCATTACAAGTCCCCAAAAATTGCTCACTAACTGATAATATGCACCAAGCCTACCATATCAAAATACACAACGCAAAAGCGGGCCGTTTTACCAGCCCGCTTTTTACTCATGTTAAAATATCTTTAATACTAATTTCCGCCTCCACCACCGGCTCCGGCTACTTGCTCAGCTTTCTTTTGTAATGCCTTAGCAGCTTCTTTAAGCTCTTTTGCTTTTTGTTTTATCTCATCTGACTTTGAAGCTGCCGCATCGTACCAGCCACTCAACCACCCCTTAGGGTCATCTTCGTCAATAACAGCAAGCGCTATGGTCATTGATGCTAAAGCTGAAAAGAATGTTTTACTGCATGCCAAAATTGCACTGCGCTCTTCATCAGACGAAAAACTGAGCAATGCAACCGTATCGCCTAAACACTCTCCTGTCAAGCCTCCGGCAAGTCCACCACCAATGACAACAGCACCTGCACGCCACAAAGACTTCGCCCAATCATCATCTTTTCTGCCACCAGCTTGGCCATCTTTGTTCAGTTCATTGAGCTTACGTACAAATGAAGCAATAACGCTGCTGCTAGCTATCATATCACCCCACCAATAATCAATTCCCGCTAACACAACAACGGAAGCACTCATCTTCATCAATGCGCTACCAATTTTAGGCAAACTCATGTTTGCCTGTTCAAGCAACGCTTGTTCACCATCAACAGCTTCGGCTGCATCACTTTTATCAAGCAACTTAAAAATAATTGCCAGCTCGGCCTCGCTTAGCTTTTCAAACTTACGAGCAAACAATTCTTTGAGTTGCTCACGATCAACCGTGTCATATTGCGCAAGTTGATCAAGCACAAACTGCTCAACGTCTTGCACGTTGCCTTGTTCATTACATTGCTCTTGGCTGACAACGCATGTCACAGGGGCACACTCTTGCTGTGTATTTTCTTGGACGAGTGTTTGTGCATGCAAACCAAAGGCACACATACTCACCAAAAGCAAGGCTGATGTTTTTGAAATATTCATAAAAAAAGACTCCTCATCATTAACGATAATAATGACCATGTATGATATATCGATCCGCAGTATACCAAGTTCACTATAAAACGCGAACGGTTATCATTTTTCTAAAAATTCACTCTACCATTTAGTATCGCTTACAAGACCAAGACAGTACGATTAGAAAGTTGGCTTACAAAAAACTTCGTCTTCCCCGACTCCGATCGGGGATCCAGATAATGATAAACCAAGTTCTGGATTCCCGCCGAGCTTGTCCTCTGGCTTGACCAGGGGGCGGGAACGACGGTGTCAAGTGTTAGTAAATACAGTCGATACTTTCTTTTAGGCCAACCACAAAAAAGGACCGAGGCTTGTGACCTCGGTCCCTAATTTAAAGCAACATGTGTTGACTGGATAATGGTAAGCTATGTCGCTTTTTGTTTAACTAGATGCGTTTAAGCGTTAAGCTTTCTTTTTAACTTTAGCTTTTTTAGCTTCAAGCTTAGCAATTTCGTCTTTGAGTGCTTTCCAGTCTTTGAAAGCTTGTTCGGTAACTTCAACATCACCACTATCACCGGTAATCTTAACTTTACCGTCCGAAACACCTGAGATCTTAGCAAATTCTGTAGCTTGCTCAAGCGCTGCTTTCAGTTTAACATTACTGTCAAATGTTTTGAACTTAGCATCTTCTTTTTTAGCTTTAACAGCTGCATCAAAAGCTGTGTTAGCTGCTGTAACAGCGTCATCACTTTCAAGCGCACCAAGCTTAGCATCATCCATTGTCAAGTAGTCAACGCCTGGAGCAAATGGACCCTTTTTGAGGACGTAACATGCTGCAAGAGCACCGCCACCAACAAGTACAACTGTGCCACCGATAACAAGAGCTTTGTTATCTTTGAGCTTTTTCATCATGTCGTTGTCATTTTCTGCCAACGCTGCTTTGAGTTCAGCTCTTTCTTCTTCGTTCAATTGCCCGATAAGCTGTTGAAGAACAACTTGTTGCTCTTCTTGTGACAGGGTGGTCAAATCAACCGCACTTTGCGTCACATTAGCGTTAAGTGATGTTGCAAGCAACATTACTGGTAATAATTTTTTCAACATAACAAAATACTCCTTAAAATATGTATCGTTTAGACTTACCAAAACCAGTCAACATATGTTATTATCTTTGCAAAAAAAATCAAATTTTTTAAATTACCCGCATCCTTTCATCAAATATCGATAAAATTACCAAAGCCGATTATTTTATGCGTAAACGAAAGTATGTTTAAAATAATAAAAAAATCAACTCTCCTACCGAATAGAAATAAAAAGCATGTTTTTGATCGCCAAAGCAGACATCCAGCTCTTCTTGTGCACCAGCAGTTTTTTTCAACTCCTGTAGTGCAAAACGCCTATCCTTATGTACACCATTAATGACACCATAGCCACGACGCTGAGCACTCCAATCAAAACAGTATTTAAAGCCTGAAAGTGTAAGTTATAAAAATGATGTACAAACAGCCAAGCAATAAACAAAATCTGTAGCAATGTTGTTAGCTTACCAAGCACATGTGGCTGCAGGCGAAGGTGCGGTTTTGAAAATAACAAAAAACAGGTTCCGCTCACAATAATTACTTCACGACACAGCAAAAGCGCAAAAAACCAGCGAGGCAATGCAAGCCACTGCCCACCCCACACAATGAACGAAAAAAATGAACTAATAAGCAAGACCTTGTCGGCGAACGGATCAAGCAGCTTGCCAAACTTACTTTGTGCACCAAATCGCTTAGCACAAAAGCCATCAAGTATGTCGGTAATAGCTGCGACAAAAAAAAGCGCACAAGCACGGTTCCACTGCTGTTTATACATCGAAAAAACAATGATGGGAGTAAGGAAAAGACGCGTAAGGGTTAAACCATTTGCAACAATGAGCCACCACTTACGTCCGTAAAGTACTTGATACACGTTTTCGCCTTATAGATTTTTATTTGGATCCCCAATAACACCAATGGGGAATACTACCTTGACTATGCCCTTTTACTGTACACAAACCATCCGTTTTTTCAAATTACGTCTGCGACTAGCAAACATTATTATCAAGAGTTAAGTCAAGCAATCTAATACCCCATCCTTGTTTGAGGTTATTTTTTGCAGTATCAAACGCTTCAGCATACGCTTGGTCAACGTCAACAAGACGAACAAATACTTCTTGACCATGCTCATCGATCGTGCGTATGAGCGGGTTAAGACCACGAAACTTTGAACACCCGGTCATGTGGGCATCACAAGGCTCGCATAGCTCAAACGAATCACGACATGTTGTAATCTTGTGTAAAATACCAGCAATAACTTCATCATCACTTTGCTGCAACATCTGCCAAACAGTATCGTCATGAGAAAAATGGATATCATCAAAATTGATTAACTCTATTTCAACTGCTCGTGCAATCGCCTGAGAAAGCCATTCATTGTTGAGGTAGTTGACTGGACCACCCCACACATGCTGTGTGTAATACAGCGAAACGTCTGCCAATTTGCGCGCCATGGCAGCATCAGTAAAAAACCATTGTCCATCTTCGTAGCGCAATGCTGCAAGCATAGCTGGCATATCCCCGAGTGTAATCATGCCTGAGTCAAGCCCTGCACGCAAATTGTACTCAAGCCTGTCAGCACATAGACCTGGCAACGGTTGCTCAAGCATAATGTGGTCATCCGGCATGATTTGCTCAATACAATAGCCATGGCGCTCAAGCACCTCGTTTACTCCCTGCTGAGCCAAATACCAAGCATGGATGGTGTCTTGATACGAACTTTCAGCATCTTTTCGCTTAAAAAACGGCTCGATACTATGTGAAAATACTGTGTGGCTTGCATCATGTAGCAAACCGGCAATTTGCTGGTCAAGCTCTGCGCCAAAGCGACGCAACAGTGCCCACACACCTACAGAGTGGTCGTAACGTGTAAAGTCTTCAAGCTCAGGGGTTGAAAAACGAAACACTCCGTACTGTTGAATGTGCTTAAGTCGTTGCATGACCTCATGCTCAAACAGCTCAATCAACACAGGCTCGGTCACGTCAAATGAACCGTACTGCGTATAAACGTGCAACACCTGCGCTACTTGGTCATGCTCGGTGCTTACATATCCCGATTGCACTGTTGTATCTGTACTTTGTGCATACTGCACATTTGCAAAAACACAAAAAACACTGCACAATACATAGAAAACAACATGTCTGAGTTTGAATGAAATCATTCTTTTCTCCTCAATAATTGATGAATATTTTTAGTTACTAATAGCAATGAAAAAAAGAGTATACTGGGAAAACTAATTATTACCAATAAAAAAGCAATTACTCCGTCATTCCCACGAAATCTGGGAGTTTAGATCCTCCGGTCAAGCCGGAGGATGACGCCACGGGGCACAGAGGATGACGCCTAGCAATACAAAATAGTCGCCTCGTCATCGCACATGGATTGAATTTATTTTATACTGACCAAGGCTATAGAATTTGCACATTGCGCGCCTAGTATACATCAACCCTCGTCATACCGGCCTACGAGCCGGTATCCAGAAAAAAGCTTAGGCAAGCGGTAGATTTTATCTTTAGAAATGGACTCCGGATCGAGCCCGGAGTGACGAGATTACAAACTCAAATACTATGGATTTAGAAAGTCAACCCGAAAAACAATACTTGGAGCATGATACAATAAGCCAAGCACTCCTGACAACTAAAAAATCGAAAGGACAAGCAATGAATGAATATATCTTTTTTCTTCAAGTACTCGTTGTAACAAGCTGCACGCTGGGGGCCTTAACGCTCGGTAAAGAGGCACTGGTTGCCAGTATCTGCTTGCAACAGATTCTTGCAAATCTGTTTATTACCAAACAGATAACCTTGTTTGGCATGGACGTTGTCAGCACCGATGTGTTTGCCGTAGGTAGTATTTTGGGGCTCAACCTTTTGCAAGAATACTTTGGGCTTGAACAAGCAAAAAAAACAATCATCATTAGTTTTGCAGCACTTATTTTTTACATGGCCATGACGCAGTTTTTACTATGGTACACGCCAAACGGCTTTGATATTATGCATCATCATTTTGACCAGGTTCTTGGTTACAGCCTACGCATTGTCAGTGCATCAGTTGGAGTGTACATACTCTCTCAGTATGCAAGCACCTACATTTATGCACAAATCAAGGAGCTCTGGCCTGCGTCAACACTCTTCACCCGGAACATGCTCTCACTATGTTTGTCACAACTGTTGGATACAGTATTGTTTACAATCCTTGCCCTGTACGGCATTGTAGCAAACGTCTTTCACATTATCGTGATTAGCTACAGCATTAAAATGATTGTCATCGCATTATCATCAACATTTATAGGTCTTTGGAAACAAATATGCAAAACACCAACCCAGTAAAACAATTTCACTTTAAGGTTATTCACCAGTCAAAAAAATCTCGTGCTCGTGTTGGCCAAATTGTTACACCGCACGGTACTATCGACACACCAAATTTTGTTGCTGTTGGCACCAATGGCTGTTTGAAGGCAGTCGATCCCAAATTGATTGAAAATATTGGTCTGCAAATTATGTTCGCCAATACGTACCACCTTATGCTGCAACCCGGTTCTCAAACTATCGCGCAGGCCGGTGGTATTCACGCATTTTCAAACACTAACATTCCCATCATTACCGACTCTGGCGGGTTTCAAGTTTTTAGCCTGATGTATGGCAGCGTGCATAGCGAACTTAAAAGCAAAGGAACCAAAAAACATGACAATAGCGTGGTTAAAATCAACGAAGAAGGTGTCATGTTTCGCTCATATCGTGATGGAGAAAAAATTTTACTCACACCAGAAAGTTCTATCGCTGCACAAAAACAAATTGGTGCTGACATCATTGTCGCTTTTGACGAACTGCCACCATATCACACCACGCCACGCAAACTGATCAACAGCCTTGCACGCACACACCGCTGGGAACAACGTAGCCTGCAAGCACACCTTCAGCAAAAAAATAATCAAGCGTTGTACGCAGTCATTCACGGCGGTATTGATCCTGATTTGCGAAAGCTTAGCTGCACCACGCTAACAGCAATGCCATTTGATGGCTTTGCCATTGGCGGCAGTTTGGGCAAAACGCGTGAGCAAATGGTAACCATGCTAAGCAAGCTTATGCCGCATATGCCTGATGACAAACCAAACCACTTGCTCGGCATTGGCGACCTGCCATCACTTGAGGCGTGTGTTCCACTCGGTATAGACACCTTCGACAGTTCACACCCAACCAAAGCTGCTCGCCATGGTTTGTTGTTTACCTCTCAAGGGAATTTACGCATCTATGGTAGTGCATTTAAGTCCGACCTAAGCCCGGTTGATGCTGCGTGCGTGTGCTACACCTGTAAACATTACTCACGCGCATATTTGCGCCACTTGTTTAAGGCGCATGAGATTAGTGCATACAATCTGGCAAGCATTCACAATTTAACCTTTATGGTTGGGCTTATGCGTGATTATAGACATAAGATTTTAAACGATGAGATTTGATAAGGAAAATTAATTTCTGGATCCTGAAACAAGTTCAGGAAGACACGAGACAATAATAGTTCTTTACAACCAGATTAATTTTTTTACCGTCATCCTCGATTCAACACTCGTCATCCCGGCCCACGAGCCGGGATCCATGAAAATATTCAAATAAGTTTTAGATCTAATTTTTAGAAATGGACCCTGGATCAGAGTCCAGGGTGACGAGTCTGAAGGGGGTCATCCCCGACTCCGATCGGGGATCTAGATCCTCTGGTAAAGCCAGAGGATAACGTCTGATCTAGAACTAGTCTTCCAAGTGTGCAACTACACCACTGCTGTCGTCCATCACAGGCTGCCATAATGGATACTGCCCAAACCCAACGAGCAAACACTCCGGCTGGGGCACAATGCCAAAAGTATCAAACACTTTCTGCTGCATAAGCCGAGCAAGACCAATAACATCGGCCGACGTCGCCCCCTCACGTGTGACGATCATATTTGCGTGATGGGCAGACACAGCCGCGCCACCAAAACTCAAAGCACCACGAACACCAACTTTATCTAGATAATAAGCAACATACGGTATTTTTTTTCCCTGCACCTCAAACGGCAGCTCATGGTCAGCAAAGTTTCTAAAAAAACTGCCACAGGTACGCTCAAGCGGATAACGCCTGTTGCGGTGTTTAATAATTTCATCACGCCGTCCACGAGCATAGGCAGCTTGCAACGGGTCAACAGGCGTCAGTTGAAATGTCGCATCAAGCAGGTAATGTGTACGTTTTTGCAGCGTTGACTGATTGTAGCCAAAGTTAAACCAAGCTGGCTCAACTGTGCCCACCTGGCCTGTTTGCTTGTCAATAACACGAGCAGAGACTAAAAAATCGCTCAGCAAAAACTGAAAATAATGAATATTGATGAACATACTACCCCCAACCGTGCCAGGAATCCCTGAAAAATCTTCAAGGCCAATCAGCTGGTTATCAAGACATTGCTCAATGAGGCGTTGCATACATACACCCGCTCCCGCACGCACACAGCCCGTTGCTTTGTCAAACGTAATGTTGTTGAGTTGTGGCCTGAGAACAAGCCCACCAAAACCTTCATCACTCATAAGTATATTTGCGCCCTGCCCAAGCAGAAAAATGTCACTATTGCTTTCATGAGCGAAGCGCAATGCTTGTTGCATTTCTTGCTCGCTTTGAGGTTGGGCAAAATAACGCGCGTTGCCACCAGTTCTAAACCAGTTTTTGTCATTTAGGGGTATCTTTTTTTCAATATTCATCTCATTACTCTAAAGGGCTCATTCAAATTTTCATTGTGTAATCATACACACTTTCTAACACAAAACCCATAACATTCAAAATTAATTAATATTTTTTCAGTTATAAAAACATTGATAAAAACGATTAAAAATAAAGACAATATTTATTTTGTTGATCCTGACAAGGAGTCAGTGTTAGCATAAAGTATGATAAATCAATTGAGGGGGAGATATCATGAAACGGCAATTTTTAAAATCGTACGTTCAAGCATTATCGCTTGCCGGTCTTTGTTTGCAACAAACGCATGCGACACTTAACTTAAGCGAATACTTAAAAGGTATGACACAAGCACGAGAAATCAACCGTATCAACTGGGTTGAGGTCTGTAACAACGAGTTTTCCACACAAATTATGTTTGATTTCACCAGCCCAATCTATTTTGAGCGTAAGCTATCAAAAGATAAACTGCAGCTACAACTTGCTTTTCCCGGCATGCGGCTACAAAACGTCGATGTTGACCACGTTATTAAAAAGCTTGATGTCCTAAAAAAAGATGGTCTGCTCAAAAACGTTTCCATCGTTGAAAAACTGCAAAAAGTACCCAAGATCGTCATTTTACTTGAGTTTGAAAGCGAAAAAACAAACACAGAAAAAGGTAAAAGTAGCACGACAAAAAATAAGTTGCTCATCCGTTGGAATAAAATGGAAGAGCCAAATAGACTAATTTTAGATATCTTTACGCAGGAAAACCTTGAAAAAATAAAGGCTAAAAATCAAATTATTTTGCAGGCACAAGCCGACAAACTACCAACACAGACAGACAGCATGCTACAACTTGCAAGTTTTAGCCCAAAACGCATAGTCATCGATCCTGGGCATGGCCAGCGTGATCTTGGTGCTCAGGGACATTTTTCAACAACAGAAAAACACATCACCCTAGACATAGCAAAAAAATTACAACACAACCTTAAGCAAGAAGGCTACGCAGCACTACTCACACGTAGTGAAGATACCTTCGTTAGTCTAAAAGAACGTAGTGAACTGGCAACACAACTTAAAGCTGATTTGTTTGTCTCAATTCACGTTAACTCATCTCGCAAAAAAACAACCGAACAGTCCGGCATAGAGACGTTTTACTTAAGCGAAACAAACGTTTTGCCCCCAACTCGACACGGGGGCTTTTTTTTTGTCAACATGGACAAAGATCATGACCTTGAAAAACTCATTGACGCGCAGCAGCAAAACGTCATTAATGTTTCCAAAAACCTTGCTCACATGATTCAGTCACACTTGATACAACATCTCAAGACCCGCAACATCGATATCATTGACCGAGGCCTTAAATCAGACAACCTGCGCGTACTCTTACGCGCAAGTACACCAGCGGCACTTGTTGAAGTCGGCTTTATTTCAAACATAAAAGAGGCTAAACTCTTATCAAAATCATCATACCGAGCACTTGTTGCTCAAGGCATTGGCAATGGCATCAGAGCCTACCTCAATCAGCTCTAACTATTTCATAAAACAGGCCCAAAACAATACATAATAGAAAATAAATTACTGAATGAAATTATCGAGAAACAACATATTTTTTAGGTTATAAAATGTCAATAAACAAAGTATACTGATAGCTTAAGGGGAAAATAAAACTTACTAGTAAATGCACTGCAGCTCTTGGTATGCTTTAGGCAGGATAAAATCTTTCCCGAGTTGTAGTGAAAGGAAAAATATGTCAAACCATATTTCTATTTCACTTGAACTAATCAGCTTAATCAATTGGCTCATGAAGAATGAAAAGGCCATGCTGCATTCTCTGATCAAACATGCAATCAAAAATGGTTTCGCTCAAGAACTTGAAAAGGTAGAAGCACTCGAATCGTCAAAAACAACAGAACAGCTCTACACGTCCGTTCTTGATTTTCTGGTGTTTCTTGAAGATACACTCATTCAACATTTGGAATCGGGCAATTTTGACCCACAGTCAAAAGAGGCCATGCTACCAGCGCTGCAAAAGCTCACCAATGAGAGTTTGAATGACAAAACAATCTGGCTGAGCATGCAACAGGCCCAACACCAGCTGAGCAAAGCAGCGCGTGAAGAAACCACACACACACCAAAAACTGAACAAGAAAAAAAGGCTGCCGGCGTTTTGGTTGAACAACTGCTTAAAAACTGGGAACCATCAAACAAAGATTCTGTTAACTAGTCTGGATACCCCAACTAGGGAGTAGCAAGAAGCAGGATCCCCCAACTAACTAAAAACGAAAGTCGAGTTTTTTAAGTGCTTGTCTGAGCTGGTAAACAGGAAGCCCAAGGATCGTGGTAAACGAGCCTTGAACCGACTTTAAAAAGCTATAGCCATACTCTTCAATAATACTTGCGCCACACGCATGCAGTGCAGCAGGCATTATTTCAAAGTATGTCTCAATCATGTCAGGATCAATATAAAACTCGACCAGAGCCTGCGTTGACCACTCTACAGCGTCTGTACGCTCCCACGCTCCTTGTACTTTCTTGAACTTGTACAAACAACAACCGGTGACCACTTGAATTGGCCGCTGCCCAATAATTTTGACCATACGATGAGCATCTTCAATATTTTCAGGCTTGCCAAACACTTCATTTTCTTGCTCATCGCGCGCCATACTATCAGCAGTAAGAACAAACAACACATCATCTTCATGCTCTGACGTATGCGGTAATTTAACTGTGCGCATTTTATCTTTTGCAATGTCTATGACATATTCATCAAAATTAAACCGGTGGACAACACTGCGTTCATCACTACCATGCTCAAGCGTTTTAAACTGAATACGTGCATGCTTTAATAAACGTTGCCGAGACGGCGATTGTGATGCCAAATATAGAATGTCTTGCTTAGACACGCTCCCATCCTCCAATGAAATTTTGTTTAATCTTACCTTCAAGCTGTAGTTCAAATAATTTGTCATGCAGCACATGCTGGTCAAGCCCTGTTTTTTGGCAAAGCTCATCAACACTCATGCTGCCAGAAAAGTATTCAAGCAACGGATCGCCAACCTGAACCTGAGACTGACTTGCAGTTTTTTGTTGTTCAAACACTGACATGTTACGTGAGCTGTACTGGACGTCAAACTCATTGATTATGTCTTGCGCATTGTGCACAAGCACAGCACCCTGCTTAATCAAATTATGACAACCAACACTACGCTGATCATATACCGAACCAGGCACTGCAAATACTTGTCTGCCTTGTTCAAGCGCATATTTTGCTGTAATGAGCGACCCACTTTTTTCGGCCGCTTGCACGACAATGGTCCCCTGACTAAGACCAGAGATAATTCGATTACGCGCTGGAAAGTTAAAGCGATCAGGCTCCGCATACAAATGCACCGCCGAAATTACCGCGCCCTCCTGCTCAAGCACCTGCTGAAACATTTTTTTGTTGGAACGTGGATACACATTAAGCAGGCCAGAACCCAATACCACAACGGTACGTCCACCCACATCAAGCGTTGTTTGGTGCGCAGCGCTATCAACACCATACGCACCTCCACTGACAATATCAAATCCTGCACCCACAAGCTCTGGTACCAATTGTGTGACAACTTGCTTACCATACTCACTCATATCACGTGAGCCAACAAGTGCTAAGCGCTTGCGCTCTTGGACTAAGTGTTGTCCCTGTAAGTACAACACAAGCGGTGGTAAATGAATGTTGGCAAGCGAGCGAGGATAGTTCTGATCAAGCAGTGTAACCAACTGCACATCATGGCGCTGCATCAAATACAACTCGTCTTCAAACCGTTTGCGATCTGCAAGTCCTTCAACAAGCACACGCGCAACCGGCTCTGTTAGACCCAGTTTTTTGATGGCGTCACCAACAGCTAGCTGATACACCTCAGATAAGTCAAATGAGCTTTGGATGGTGAATAAGGCAGCATTGTCAACCTCTTTATGCTGACCCAACAAGCGCTGTACAACCTTTAAAGCCCGTGCAGGCCCAAGGCCTGCAATTAAGCTCAGATGCAATAAAACCTGTTGATTACTCTGACTCATCTTCGCTTTGTTCCCCAGCTGTCTGTTCTTCTTGCTCTTCTTGATCCGTTGTTTGCTCAGCATCCTGCCTTGGCACTGTGTCGTTTACTTTATCTGCTTGCTCACCATCATCATCGCCACCTTCCTCAAACGCAAACAACATTGCAAGTGTTTGGTCTTTATCAAGTCTGACTAGGCGAACACCTTTTGCCTGGCGTCCCATCGTTCTGATTTCTTGAGGTGAGAGGCGAATAATTTTACCATTAGTGTCCATAAGCAGAATATTTGATTCTTCATTAACACGCACAAGGCCAATGACAAAACCATTTCGCGTATCTGTTGGAATAGTACGAACACCAACACCACCACGGTGTGCAACACGGAAATCTTGTACTCGCACACGCTTGCCATAGCCACGTGATGTTGCAAACAGCACATCACCCTGCTGCTCTGGCGCAATAACTTCAAGACCGACCACTTCGTCGCCATTACGCAGCAAAATACCACGTACACCAGCAGCTTGACGCCCCATTGCACGCACTTCACTTTCTTTAAAATGAATCCCTTGTCCATGCTTTGAGGCAATAATAATGGTGTCATGTCCTGAGCTCATGTCACAAAATGCTAGCTCGTCACCTTCGTTAAGGTTAAGCGCACGAATACCAGTGCTACGAATTTTTGCAAAATCCATAGCATTAGTCTTTTTAATGACGCCCTTCTTGGTAATCATAACCAAGAATTTGTTTTCCATATCTCGTGTACACAAGAGTTTGATAACTTGTTCACCTTCAGTCAATTGCAGTAAATTGATTACCGCACGCCCCTTAGCAGTACGTGACCCTTCTGGAATTTGAAAAACAGACAAGCTATAGACGCGTCCCTGATTGGTAAAGAAAAGAAGATCATCATGATTTCTGGCAACAAAAAGATCTTGTACCACATCATCAGACTCTTCAAGGTCTGCCATGCCTTTCTTACCTTTACCGCCACGATGCTGAACAGCATACGTGTCAAGCGGTACGCGCTTCATGTATCCCTTACGCGTTAAAGTAACAACGACTTCTTCATCAGGAATTAGATCAGCTTCAACAATACCATCAACTGGCCCCTCAATACGCGTTTTACGCTTATCACCATACGAGGACTTAACTTGTTCAAGCTCCTCAATCAACTCCTGGGTCAAGACGGCTTCATCACTTAAAATGAGCTCAAGCTTTGCTATAATTTTCTTGAGCTCTGCAATTTCATTTTCAATCTTTTCACGCTCAAGTCCGGTCAAACGCTGCAAGCGCATCTCAAGAATAGCTTTCGCTTGTTCGGCTGTTAGTGCAAAGGTGCCCTGCAACTGCGTGGAAGCATCTTCAGCTGTATGCGCTTTTTTAATTAAGGCAATAACTTCATCAATTTTATCCAAGGCCTTAATCAAACCTTCAAGAACGTGTGCTCGGGCCTTATTTTTTGCAAGGTCATACTCTGTACGCTTGATAATTATTTCTTTGCGATGCATCAAGAAATAATCAAGCATTTCACGCAGTGTGAAAATCATTGGGCGGTTTTGATGCAAGGCGAGCATGATGATAGACATTGCTGTTTGCAATGGCGTAAATTTGTATATTTGGTTAAGTATAACCTGCGGCATTTCCCCACGTTTAAGCTCAATAACAACACGGATACCACGGCGATCAGACTCATCGCGAATATTGCTCACGCCTTCAATAACTTTGTTTTTAACCAAGTCGGCAATCTTGGTAATCAAGTCAGCCTTATTCACTTGGTATGGCAACTCAGTAATGATAATAGCGTTCTGTTTTTTATTTTCTTCGATATCAACCACACCACGCATGATAACTTGGCCGTGACCAGTGCGATATGCTTTCAAAATGCCAGAACGACCGCAGATAATGCCACCTGTTGGAAAGTCTGGAGCAGGAATAAGCTCAAACAAACGCTCCTCAGAAATATTTTGATCTTTGAGAAGCTCAATACAAGCCTCAACGACTTCACTAAGGTTATGGGGAGGGATGGACGTCGCCATACCAACGGCGATACCGGTGGAACCATTAACCAACAAATTTGGAATTCTACTTGGCAACAGGGTTGGTTCTTTACGTGATTCATCAAAGTTCGGAACAAAAAGTACCGTTTGTTTGTCAATGTCGGCGAGCATATCACGGGCAATTTTTGCCATGCGCACTTCGGTATAACGCATAGCTGCAGCATTATCACCGTCAACAGATCCCCAGTTACCCTGACCGTCGAGCAATGGATAACGCTTTGAAAAATCTTGCACCATACCAACCATGGACTGGTAAATGGCCTGATCACCATGCGGATGATAATGACCAATCACTTCACCAACAACCGTTGCTGATTTACGAGGAGGACGCTCATGATAATAGCCTAGCGTATGCATTGCATACAAAATTCGTCTATGAACTGGCTTAAGACCGTCTCTTACATCGGGCAGTGCACGACTGACGATAACTGACATTGCATAATCAAGAAACGAAGTTTTTAATTCTTTCTCAATTGAAAGCAATGACACAGCACCACTGTTTTTACCATTTTTACCTGTATTCGTTTCAGACATGCACTTTCCTTTCTGTGTAAGAGACAAGCACTGCAAGCATCATAAAATTACCAACCCACAAAATCGAATTTACGAAAATAGACTATTAGTCTACTGTTGTTTAACGTGATAGGCAAATGTGCCCCTCCAAATAAACTTTTTTACTCAAATTCTTCTTAATACAACGTCATCATGGCCCAAAGCACAAAGCGTGCACCCAGGCCGGCTAACAGGTCATCAAGCATTATGCCTAAAAAACCACGAATGTTACGCTCACAAAACGAAATAGGATACGGTTTTGCAATATCAAATATCCTAAAGAGAATAAAGGCCATTCCATACCACATTACATCACCAGGCACACACACAAGTGCGATCATCATGCCAAACACTTCATCAATAACAATAATTCCTGGATCATCATCGCTATTTATGCTGGGAGAAAGTCTAATAAAAAAATGTGAGCTCAAGCAACCAATAGCAAATAAAACAGATAAAAACAGCATGACAAGCGGCTGATTCAAGCGTGAAAACGAGAACACATACGCCGCAACTACTGTTACAAAACTTGCTATAGTACCGGGAGCATACGGAACATACCCCACATATAAAAGTGTCGCGATAACCTCACTCAAACGTGCTTGTAAGTTGTTCATTATTTAGGGCTCATTCTGTTACAATTTGATCATGCTCAGCTGATGACTGTTTACCATAAAATTGTTTTCTATTCTTTTGATACACCATCCAGTAGCTAGTCGCTGTATATGCTGTTAAAAACGCAACACCATACATGGCTACATTGGTAATAAACATCATACGTGCATGATCAACCAGATCAGGCCAAAGCCATGCACACATCGCGCTGGAAAAAACAAGATAGATTGCCATAAACTGCATAAACGTTTTGTACTTCGCCAGCATGAGCGTAGGCAGGCAAAATCCTTGCTGATCAGCATAGACTTTCAATGTGGTGACAAAAACATCGCGCAACAAAACAAGCACTACAACCCAGCCATCCACAAGACCTTTATACCAAAAAGTTGCAAGCATACTGAGCACCAATATTTTGTCGGCTAACGGATCTAATAATGCTCCCGCCTTTGTAACCTGGTCATAACGACGAGCTAAGTGACCATCGTAAGCATCCGAAAGAACCGCAAACGTAAACACCACGAATGCTGGAATCAAAAAAATTCCATCCTGCAAAAAAAACCATGCAAGTATCGGCGAAGAAAAGACTCGGAACATAGAGACAACATTTGGACTTAATAGAAATCTTGCCACGACGCTTTCCCCTGGATTTTTAGCTCTGACAAATGCTTTACCCTTCTTAGTCTACGGTGTTTTTTGTCCTAGGTAAAGCACAACAAAAAAGGTGGCCTTTATCGGCCACCTTTATCTTGCAATGCATACAAAAAAATCTTACTAGTCATTTAATTATAGCTGTATTCAACAACCTAAGCTGCCTGCTCCTTAATTTCGTTGGCTACTCGACCAAGCTCAGCCCAGTAAGCATCAAGATCCTTTTGGTTCTTTTCATAACGAGAGTACCTGAAAATCTTGACGCCGCTATTATCATTTAAAAAGACGTCTGGGTGAGGATAGAGACGAAACTGCATGTAAAGCAAAACATGTTGCCCCTTCTCCCAACAATTATCCTCAATTGCCTTGGCCGCCTTAGATGGATCATCTTTATAATCGACAAGGACATCTTCAGCACCCTTGCCACCTTTAATTGGAAAGCCAAATGCTTTTGAAAGGTACACACATGAGTCTACAACATTTTTTTTCTGATGTGTTGGCGTAGCGCTACCACCAACTATCGCCCGCGCAAGACTGGCCAAATTTTGGTAGACACTTGAAGTCATTGGCTCCGACAAGAACCAGTATTTCTTCCATTCGTAAGGCATAGAACATTGCACTGCAGTTGCTTTAGGTAAGAATATCTGTAGTAGCCACCCTTCACCCGGCGTTAAGATCTTTTGCATCTTTGTGTTCTCACGCATACCACAAACTGCTTGTGTCAATTCACTTCCATACGATGAATAAAAATTTTTCAGATTGAAATAGGCAAAAACCTTTTCAACCAGCTTGTTAATTGTTACTGAAAAACTTAATCCTAAAGGATGAGGCTTGGTAAAACACTGATAGGTTGACTCACCCCAGTTGTTAATGTTTGAAAATAACGACGGGCTCGTAGACATGCATGCATCAATCACTTCAGGGAAACCATCATCATCCCAATACCGATATTTTTTATCAAAATACGTGATCAGTGTGTCAACATCCTCACACTGTTTAAACGTTCCTGAGGGTAATCTGAGCGGAACCAAATTTTTGAAAGTACAGTTATGCATTTTCTCAAAAAACACTCTAGCAAGATCTTGAAAAAAAGTTACGTAGTGGGACTGCCCATGGTACAAAACAACGTAATTATCATGTACCTTATCTTGCCCGTTGCAATACTCTGCCTCACGTTGCCCAATTTGTTTGAATACATTCTGGAAATGTTTATCATTAAAATCATTTGAGTGCCAGGAAAAATAATCATCTACGTCGTATCCAAAACTTTGCAACGATGAGCCTGTTGGCGTTCCCGGCAAAAAACAATTTTTATAGTCAAACGATCTAACATAACCGTGAAAAAGAAAAGTAATGAGCATAAGCTTGCACAGCAAACGCTTTGAGAAATATAACCTCATATTAAACCTCACATTCTGAAAATAACCCACATTTGAATAAATAGTATTATTTCAAATAATTATATAATAATTCTATGCGCAATACAAATGGGTATCTTAAAAATCAAAAGCAATCCATCTTAATTAATTACATATAGAATTTTTAACTTGATTAACTATGCGATACAGCTCAGCCCAGTAAGCATCAACGTCTTTTTGATCTTTAAGATTTCGACTGTACATGAATATTTTTATACCACTCTTATCATCTAAAAACATCTCTGGATGCGGAAAAAGCCGAAACTGCATAGAAATGAGCCGTGCAGCCTGATCGCGCTCGGAACAGTATGTCACAACATCCTGACAGGCTCGGGCAGGATTATCCCTAAAATCATGCAATATTACCGCTGCCTTCTGAGTCTGGCCTGCATATGGCGCAGCATTTTGCTTGCAATGATAAACACACATATTAACAACATTGGACTCATCGTCATATTCGTCAGTTTTATCAAAATCCAAAACCTCATTTATCTTGCAAAAACTGTCATCCCGTACATTTTCAGATAAAAACCATGTCTGGCTCCAATGAGGCGCTCTTGCTTTACGCACAACCTTTATCTTTTTGGGAATAAAAATCTGTAACAACCAGCCCTCAGAGCCGTTAATCATGCGGGTAACGACGTTATTTTTCACGTCACCACCCACCTTGCTGACCAGGTCTTTGCCATATAAATCATACAAATGTGTACACCCAAAGTATTCAAAAACACTTTTTACCAGCTTTTCAGGTGTCATACCATGTACACGAGGAAACATAAAATAGTCCCAGCTGCATTCTTTTAAATTTGTAACACTACTAAAAAGCGAGGGCGAGGTTGAAATCAGCACATCGGAAACATAGGGATTTTTGACATCAGTCCAAAAGTGATAAAAACATTGAAAAAAATGATCTAATAGCTCCTTGATAGAATAACATTTTGCAAAACCCTTAGACGGCAAACGCAGGGGGATAACCTCGCTCAACTTCTGACCATGAAAAACATCTAAAAAAACCGCTACCAAATCTTGAAATAGCGTCACATAGGCTGACTGAGCGTGATACAAAACGATATGCGTATCATGTTTTTTGTCTTTGCCATTACAATGAAAAGCTTCACGCTGACCAATCTGAACCAGCATCGACTGAACATATGGTTCCTGTAAAATATCCGCATGCCTTGTTCCCGTTATCGCATTACAGCTGCTCATATAACCATTAATGTGATCAGCGCATGCTCGCTTTGTCTCTTGGTCTTGAAACCGCAAAACCACCCCTGTCGGAGTTGCTGGCAAAAAACAATTCAGCAAATCAAAGGGAGCATTATTTGCACAACCTAGACGAGCGACAAAGGTCAAAAGTGCGACGGTTCTAACGCTGCGATACACTTTTTTGTTCTTCATATTCTTTCAGCTCACGAACCATGTTATAAAGGTCTGCCCAGTAAGCGTCCACATCGCTTTGCTTTTTAGCATAGCGAGAATACCGAAATATTTTGACGCCACTTTCATTGTCTAAAAAAACATCCGGATGGGGATATAGTCTAAATTGCATAGCAAGTAAGTTATCTTCAAACCTCGGAGCCCTGCCATACACTCCGTCAATATGACAAAGTAACGACGGATCGGACAAGGCAGCACCTGTTAACACCTTGCCTTCTTTTGTTTTTATTGCCCTACCCATCGGCAGTGAACAATACAAATATTTATCGGCAAGTACTTTGGGAATAAAAATCTGCAATAACCAGCCCCCATTTTTTTTAAGCACATCACCAAACTCATGCTCTGCACCATCAACGATCTTTTGCAAAACGGTCTCAAGCGTTGCTGGAAATTGCTCAATTCCAAACACGTGAAAAACAGATCGCAAAATTTCTTTTGCTCCATTGGAGCGTAATGCTCTGGGTAAACGAGGCGTTGCAAAATAATCAAGCGAACAATCCCCAAGCCGCAACGGTACAATATTTGAGATAAGCGTCGGGTTAACCGAAAGTAAAACATTACGCACAAGATGCTTATCATCAATCCAAGCAATATTGTGCTGGTAATGCTCATCAAAAAACGCAACTAAGCTTGTTACATCTTTGTACTGATCAAAGAGCTCTGAACTGCAGCGTAACGGCACCGTGTTGGTCAGTTTTTTATTTTTAAAAACATCAAACAAAACTGTCGTAAAATCTTGCACGAAGGTGATAAGGCTGGACTGAGCGTGATAAACAACAACATAATCAGAACCATGAACACAAGCATACAACTGCTCTCGTTGTGCAACCTGGTCAAGAATGCCTTGAACATGCTGCTCTAAAAAAAGCCCCCTTGTTACTCGAGACGTTGTATATGCATAAATTTCTCGTTCTGTACTGCCCTGGCTACCAACAACTCGCAGCATTGAACCGGTTGGAGTACTCGCATCAAATAATGTTTTTAGATCAACTTTTGAAGATAATGGGAAAAAGCACAGAAAGCTGATAAAAAACAACGCTGTACTTTTTCCCAACATATCTGATCTTTTTTAGCTGCCCCTAAAACTCAACATTGAGAACAGCATCAACACCAAATGATTTTGGTGCATTGCGACCAGCAAAAACATAGTTACCACCCAAAAAGAGGCGAACACCATCGTCAAACTGGTAAGCCATAGAGCCAGAGATTTTGTGTTTTGTTGACCAAGTATGACACATCAAAATGTCTGGACACAGTTTTTTGCAACGGCTATCGTTTGATGCTTTATAATCACGCCCTCTTAGATCGAGATCATAGAAAATGTCGAAGAACAAGCGGCTTGAGAACACACGAGCAAATGAGTTACCAATACGCATAAATAACTCACCCCCACGGTGGATTTTAATGCGGTGAGCACCATCGGCAAAATTACGTGCTGTTGAGTCTGGCAATGAGAACTTGACGGCATCAGCAACCCTGTACATAACATTTTCACCAAAAACTAAATTTGTTGCTGGATCATTTGTAAATGCAGCAAACTTCCCGCCCCCACCAGCAGCTGTTCCATCAAACTCTTTAATACTTGGAACTCGACGATTCACACGAGCATCGGTACTATAGGTTCCACGAATATGAACGTATGGATTCAACCAACGGCGAAGCTCCCACATTGACGTAATGAATGCAGACAGCTCAGTAAAACCGCCATTACCAAAATCAATTTGCCACAGGTTGTCAGCATTACGCTCATGCGCTGTTGGCATTTGCACACTAAACCCTAAAATAAAACGGTCAATGTGCTTGCCGGTGAAGTTGAAGTTAACATACCCCATGGCATCACCCAACCCAACAAGACCACTTTTTTTGTTAAAGCACATACACTTTCTACGCAGTATCTCTTCTAAAAACCCCTCAAGGTCACAATATTTTGAGAAAAATTGGACATTATCACCGCCAGGAAGAGGATTAGCCCGCTCTATGTCTTCTATTTTTTTACGCTTATCAGAATCTATACAATTTTTCAGTCGCAACTTATGATTGATAGCTTTTATGGGAATGTGAAACCCAACATTAATATCGCCGCCATGAAACGAGCGAATATAATCTATAGAAAACTGATGGCTATGCTGTTTCGCATCAAAAACAAGCTCTTGATCCGCAAGTAAACTGAGAAAATACTCACCGCGCTGTAACTCACGCGCCACTGTAGCAGCATCAGGTTTTGCCATGGGCAAATCAAAATGCTTCGACTTTAAATTGCCAGCCCCAGTTGCCGCTCGCGGCGTATTTGCCAATTTACTTGAAAGCAAAATATCTTGGATTCGTACTGGACACTCACCAAACTGCAAGTGAGACAAATCACGCGTGCGACCATCTGAATTGTACATTTGTGATGCATGCTCAAAGCTGTACCACAAACTTACCAAGTCACCTTTTCTAAAAAAGTAGGAATAGTGGGGAATATTAGGCAAAAGGTACACGCCCTTGTCGTCAGCTTTAACCCTGTTGGTATATACCTTCTTTTCTTTTTTAGCATCGGCTTTAATTTGCTTTGAAACCTCCCGCTGCACTTTTGCCGTGATGTAGGAATCATCCACCTTTGCCTGTGCACACACCCACAGCATACTTGCACTCAGCAGTGCAATGACATACATTTTTTTTATCATTTTCCTTCCTACCTTCTTCATAAAAACTCACCCGCCTTGTTTATCGTCTCTTTGCTGCTCGTGCTCGACGAACTTTTTCTCGATATACCGCAATTTGCCGATTAACCTCTTTTTCTATGTGCTGATCAAGATCTGAAGCACTACCCTCTGATCCTGACTGCACTTTATTCTCAAGCATTGCCAGTTTTTTATCAGTGTTTTTTACATGCTCTCTGAGATCATTAACATTACTTGCTGTTTGAGAAGCATAGCTCTCAATGCGCTGGGCAATACCCATCATGCTCTGCTTGATTTGACTCATTGAGTCATCGTTGCTTGCTTGGCGAAAAGGCGACTCGTTAGCTATGCCAGATCTGATTGCCGGACGTCTGTCAGCATTGCTTGACCAACGAGTAAATGCAAATGCAAATACCATCAAAATAGCGATTACGCACACAATGATAGCATACAGATGAAAATAGGGACTCTTTTTGAAATTCATGCAGCCTTTTTTCATTTTACGAACACTTGTTTTGCACATAACCTTATACTTACCAATCATCTCAATTTCCCCCGCGTAAAAAATTCATTATTCCAATCCTTTTCCCATTCATTCTAGGCTCTTGTACCATTTGATAGGATAACAAAGGAGATACCACCATTAGTACCAGACACTGAACCATTTGCAGGATCATCTCCAGTGATGATGTCATCGTCAAGCAAATTAATAATTGTTGGCAATGGTGGCTTGTACAAGCTTGTTTCTTTATTGAGCAACTTCTTATCACCATCACGGTTAATGAAGAAGGTGCTAAAGCTCAAGCTTGGGACCTGGTTGATAAGCTCACGAACGAGCTCTTGTGTTTTAATCTCGTCAAATATTTCTTCAAACTTGACTGACTGTAGTTGACCAGAGAACCCTGTTTCAACAAGTTCTACAAAGCCGTCACCCGAAATAATACCGCCAACAAGATCTGCCGGGAATGGCCAGTTAATCGCCATTTTAGGCGAAAGCGAGTTGAAACCAAACCTAATGGTACTCGTTTCATCATCCATTAAAATTTGACCTTGATAGACAACCCTTAGATCTACAAGCAAGCCACGCTTGCGCTTGCCACGGTCTGAATGGAATTCAAACACACCGTTGCGCCCAAGCCTGATGATACCTTCTTGCTCAATATTAAGCCCATAAATACCATCAACAAACGAAACAAACGCTTGCGGCGATGCTGTGTCAGTATCTTGACGTAGGGCATCTATGTCAAGCACGCCGTTGTGATCAATGCTTACACGAATGTCATCATCAATAGCACGGCAGAATTTAAGTTGCTGATCGCCTTCAACAAATATATGAGCACCATTTTCAACCGCAACTTTACCCACACCGTGCATCTCCACCGTGCTTGTGTCAACAGCTGTTGAATCAGCAAGGCCACTCAAACGAACAGCAGTACCTTCCCTGAAAACTAACAATGGGCGCTCACGCTCTTCTTCTGAGAGTAAGTTTCGAGGATCTGTTTCAATTGGTATACATAGGGGTTGAGTTTGCAAGTCAGGTTTGTTGCCACGAAACTCGATGCTATAACCATCTTGAAACCACACCGTACCAACACCTTCAAATTTGATTTTTACATTTTTAGGCAATGACAAGAAGTTATCTTTATCAAGAGCAACGCCTTGGCCATTAACCGTCTTAAAGATTATTTGTGGATCAATTGCTTGACGATCAAACTCAAAGGTTAAATCTGCCTCTTCATTAAAATTGAATGAACCTTCAATGAAGAAATCACTCTTAATAACAATTCTATTGTTATCACCTTGAACAAAAATTGTATCACCTTCTTTCAGCGTTGTTGGTGCATCGTTCATTTCAAGAACTGCACGATCATCCATAAACAATGAAAGCGGGATAACCGGGCTTACACCAAACTCAGTCAGTGTTCCACGTCGGACCAAAATACTACCCGGCGCACCTTGATATTGAACAATACTATCTTCAACTTTCAGCTCAACGATTGCCGGCAACTCAAACTCACGTGTCATTTGGCGTGTTGTTTTTGACGCTGTCTCCACCTCGACATCTTTTGTTGCAGACACTACCTGTGCTTCTTGTCGAGCTTGGGCAACCATTTCAAGGTTCTGTACAACACGGCCAGCTCGATCAGTTTCTTTGCGTGCTGGTTTGTAGTTGCTCAGGTCGCGGTTTACTGTTGCTGCACGTTTTTGTAAATTTGCATATTCACGTGAGCGACGTACATCAAGTGCTGTTAGTGGCCGAGGTCTGTTACCTAACCAGCCATAACCACGGCTTGGTGAACGAACAAACGATGAATCAATTGGATCTGGCAAGTTGGAGCTGAGTGCAACTGTTGAGTCAAGAATGAAGTTAGTTGATGATTGCTTGATTGGGAAATCAAGTATCTCGATGTTTCGACCACCCAGGAATGAATTCTCATCAACGGTGATGGAGTTAGAACCAAGGTTGGTGACAGACACTGAATTGTCATCGAAAATCAGTGATGATTTAGTATCGGTGCTACCAACAAAGATAAAGTCATCTGCAAAGGTTACTTGAGGGTTTGCTGCAAGAACTGCGAGCAAGTCAAACTGAATATGCAGGTCACTGTCAAAGAACTCACTGAACAATGCAACACCATTGAGTGACAGGCCGTCTTCAAGCAGCCTGAGTATGTTGTTATCACCTTCTGTAACAAAGTTTGCACCGTTGTCTTCAAGCAAGTCAATGACGGTATTACCAGATAAGCCAATTGCACCAACGAACACACCGCCACCCACAAGTGGTACAGCGTCTATGGCGATACTTTCAATACCAATCAGCTCAATATTTTGCAGCTGAAGCGTATTGACACCAAGGTCAAAGTTTTGAACAACTGCTGGCCCATTAATGGTATCAACAAAGACTGGTAAGAAAATCAAGCGTTTTTGACTACCAGAACCGCGAATGGTAAATACATTTGGATTAGCGGTATCGCCAAGCACGAAGAACTGATCGCCTGCAAATGAAACATCTTCGCTCAACTCAAAGGTGACATTGTTACCAATAACCACAACCGAACCTTCACCAAGCTGGAATGTTGCACGGTTAATGCGGAACAAGTTAACATTTTCAAGCGTCAGCGTTACACCTGGGTCAACAATAAACTGTGGGGTATCAGGATCTGAGAACATGATCCATGCACCTTGGCCGTTAATGGTCAAGTCTGCCTGCACCTCAATCTGTTCGATTGGACCTACGTTACAGTTACAAACCATCAACACATCGGCTACCAGTGGGGCTTCTGTCAAGATACAACCACAATCGCCGGTTACGATGGCATTACTGTTTTGTCGGCAACATTCTTCAAGATCGATAATAGCATTGCTATTGTCTATGCAACAGTCAACAAGGTTAATAATCGCATTACTGTTGTTAACAATATTTTGACTATTTGTTTCACAGCACTCTTTAAGTGATACAATTGCATTGCTGTTCTGAATAATCAAAATTGAGTTATTCATGATCAAGTTAACAATCGCATTGCTATTGTGGACAATGTTTTGGCTATTTATCTCGCAACACTCTTTAATCGAAATAATTGCATCACTGTTGTGTTTAATTTCTTCGCACTTCTTGATGATCGCCTCACTATTATCTTGAATCTCTTCGCATTTC